>JAITJB010000114.1 GCA_031279155.1 Deltaproteobacteria bacterium
CTAAGCCGGCCTCCATGCAGCTGTGGCAGCCCGAGAGGACGTTTTCTAAGACCGTAAGCTTAGGAAATAACCTTATGGATTGGAAGGTTCTGGCTATGCCCTTTTGAACTATCTTGTGAGGCTTAAGACCGGTAATAGGTTTTTTCATGAAGATGATCTTCCCGCTATCGGGCTTAATAGATCCGGTGACCAAGTTAAAGACCGTGGTCTTACCGGCCCCATTGGGCCCGATGACGCCTAAGACGCTTCCGCGAATAACTTCAAAACCGATGTCTTGGACGGCTAAAAGCCCGCCAAATGTCTTATAGACATTGTGTAGTGATAGTAAAGTGGGCATTTTAAGCTTCCTTAGGTGAGGCGTCTAGATTATCACCAGTAAATTTGCGGTCGCTAGAGGCGTCGCTAAATGAATCCCCCTCCCCTTCAATTTTAGCCGACCAAGCTTCAGAAAGTTTTAGCTTAGCGGCTTTGGGAGGAAATAACCCTTCGGGCCTAAAGATCATCATTAGTACTAAAGCCGCGCCAAAGACCAACAGGCGTTTATCCTGAAAGTTTCGGAAGATTTCCGGTAAACCAATCACCATAAAAGATCCCAATAAAACGCCCTTTTGGTTGCCGCTCCCGCCCAATATGACGATGGTAAATAGTAAGACCGATTCATCGAAGGTAAAAGAATCAGGACTTACGGTTCTCATCTGGCTAGCGTAGATGGTTCCGGCTACGCCGGCCCAGCCAGAACCTAGAACAAAGGCTAGGAGCTTATAGAGGGTAGTATTAACCCCCATGTTTTCAGCGGCCACTGCGTCTTCTTTGATGTATTTTAAAGCCCTACCAAAGCGGGAGTTCTCCAAAAAATTAAACAAGACATAAGAAATGCCCACCATTATCCAGATAAAATAAAAAAAATGATGCGGCTTAGATAGCCTAAAGCCAAATATATTGGGCCTCGCTATGCCCACCAGCCCGTTGGGTCCGCCGGTTAAGCCGAAGATATCGTTGGTTAAGGCAATGCGGGTGATTTCAACAATACCTATGGTCACAATTAGTAAGTAATCGCCACGCAAGTGTATTATTGGTCCGGCGATAATGGCGGCCAAAAGGCCGGCGGCCAACGCGGCTACCGGGATGGTAGCAAAGATAGACCAGCCAAAGTTTAAATTGAGTATAGCCGTGGTATAGGCGCCAACGGCAAAAAAAGCCGCATGCCCCATGTGAAACATGCCGGCATAGCCTAAAATGACGTTTAAAGATAAGGCCAGCATGGTGTAGAGGCCCACGGTATTTAAGACGTCGAGCCAGTAAGGCCCGGTCTTTAAGCCAATGGCGTTAAAGAACCAGGGTATCAACATAAAAATTAATAGTAAGGCCCCAATGGCTAGATTAGCCTTCCAGTTTGCGTGGTGATGATTTTTCATAATTTTTCCACCACCCTTTCAGGTAAAAGGCCGGTGGGTCTAACAATTAAAATCAAAATAAGCACCACGAAGGTAAAGGCGTCTTTCCAGCCAACTGAAATATAACCTGCGCCCAAGGTCTCAATTAATCCCAACAAAAGCCCGCCAACCATAGCGCCGGTAATATTTCCAATGCCGCCGATGATAGCAGCGGTAAAGGCCTTAAGGCCGTAAAGCTGACCTATATTAAAGTTTATCTGGCCGTAGTAGAGCCCTACTAAGAGGCCGGCTAAGCCGCCTAAGGCAGGACCGATAATAAAGACCACGGTAATAACTTGTCTTACGTCCACGCCCATGAGCTTGGCCGCCTTTTGGTCGATGGCCGCAGCCCTAATAGCTAAGCCCATGCGGCTTCGGTGGATAAAGATTCTGAGTGCCCACATAACTAAAAGAGCGCTAGCTAAGACCACGATGCGTATTAAAGGAATCTTAAGCCCGCCGATAGTTATCAAAAAATTGGGAAACAAATTTGATCCAAAGGCCCGGAAGCGGGCCCCCCAAACGAGCATGATGGCGTTTTGAAGAAATATACTGGCGCCAAGTGCTGAGACCACGGCGGCCAACCTATCGGCGTGCCGCAGCGGGCGGTAGGCTACTCTTTCCAAAACATGCCCGGCTAAGGACACCAGCCCCATGACCATGATAATGGTCAGGCCAATGGCCAAATACGGGCCCAAGCTTCCGGCTAAGTTGGTGGTGACCAGCAGGCAGTAGCCAAGGTAGGCGCCCAAGGCGAAGAGCTCGCCGTGAGCGAAGTTTATTAACTTCATGACGCCGTAGACCATGGTGTAGCCCAAGGCAATGAGGGCGTAGATGCCCCCACGGGCTAAACCGTTGGTTAACTGTTCTAGAAATTCCATCATGGCTGCGCCTGCCGATCTTTTTTTAATGCTAGGTTGTTAAGTTGCCAGGTTACTAGGTTGCTAGATTGCTAGGTTACTAGGTTACTAGGTTTGGTTATTGAATTATGTACTGACCCTCGGAGTTGACAGTATAAAGGCGGTAAACTTCGCCGACCCGATCGCCAATTTGGTTAAAGGAAATAGGACCAGAAAAACCCTCGTAGTTTTTAAAGTCGGTTTTAAGCCACTGAGCCATCTTCTCGGAATCAGCGCCCACGGCCTTAATGGATTCAACGATTACGCTAAAAGCATCTCCGGCTAAAACGGCCCAAACGCTACTGGGCTGACTTTTGTACTTAGTTTCATAGTCAACTGAAAACTTCTTAGCCGAATCGGTGGTCATTTCCTTTAAAGCGGGAGGGCTCACAAAATAATAGCCGCTAGCCGCTTGATTGCCGGCGATAACTACTAAATCGAGATTATTGGTAGCGTCCCCTCCGATCATGGCCACGTTCCAATCCATGTCGTGCTTCTGGCGCAAAATCATGGCGGCTTCGGGGTAGTAGCCGGTAAAGACGATGACATCGGGGCTGGCGGCTTTGATCTTAGTTAAAGTTGCCGAATAATCCTGATCCCCTGGGGTGATGGAATCATAGAAGACTTCGGTCATTTCTTGATCTTGCTGAAATAGAGCCCTAGTCTCATCGGCCAATCCCTTGGAATAGGAGGTATTGTCATGGACGATGGCAACTTTTCTGAAACCAAGCTTTTTGATGTTTTCAGCCAAAACCCGGCCTTGCTCATCATCGCGAGGACACGTCCGGAAGAAGAGTTTTAGTCCCTTTTCGGTGAGCCTTACCGAAGTTGAGCCCGTAGCCACCTGAAGCACTTTGGCCTCATCGTAGTCGGCCTGGGAAGCTTCGGTAATGGAAGAGCCGTAAGTACCAACGACGGCCACAACGCCGGCGGTAATGAGCTTTTTAGCGGCCAGTGAGGCCGTCCTGGGCATGCCTTGGTCGTCTTCGACCACCACCTCAACTTTGGCCCCATTGATGCCGCCAGCGGCGTTTAGCTGCTCGGCTAAGAGCTCAACAACTTTAATCATGTCCTGGCCCTCAGAGGCCCAATCGCCGGTCCTGGGGGCCATAACCCCAATCTTAATGCTTTCCTGGGCTTGGGCTTTGACGGGTAAACCGATAAGTAAGCCTAAAGCCGCGACTAAAGTCAACAAAAAACCAAGTTTTTTCATCTCAAGTCTCCTTAATAATTAGAGATAAATTAAATAGACACTTAAATGCCGAGAAAGTTCCGTTAAACTTTGGATACAAAAAGCCATGGCCATATCATTATCGCCAATTTTTGCTCATTAGCTAAGCGTTAACGATGGCAGGGGGTCAGAAGGGGGAGCTTGACGGGCCCCACGGTGGGCCGGGCCGTGGGATAACAGGGGGAGTCCAGATGGGACCGCGATTTTCGAGGAATTTTTTAAACGCGTAAGACATTATCGCCTCCCGCCGACGGCAGTTAAGCCAGGGCCGTTAAAGAAAGCGGTCATGGCTCGGACCATCATAGAGATATCAACTTTGGAGGTGACCTCAAAGGGCGAGTGCATTGATAAAACAGGGGGTCCGCAATCAACTATACTCATCCCGTAATATGCTAGAGATAGAGCCACTGTGCCGCCGCCGCCCTCTTCTTGCTTACCTAAAAGCGTACTCTGCCAAGAAATATTATTATCATCGAAGAGGCGGCGGATATAAGCCATGTATTCGGCCCTGGCTTCCGAGGCCCCGTATTTACCAGCCGATCCCGTATAGCGGGTTAGGCATGGTCCTAGGCCCAAGCGGCCAGCGTTTAGGTAGTCGTGGACATCTTTAAAAGTGGGGTCTAGCCCGGCCTCAACGTCAGCGCTCAAAGCCGTGGTCTGAGCAAGCGCGCTTTGAATAGCTAAACTAGTAGGCTCAACCTTTGAGGCGGCTAAAGAAGAAGCGGCTAAGCGCTGGACAAAGTTTGTCTCAGCTCCGGTTGAGCCGTAACTTCCGATCTCCTCGCGGTCAAAGATTATTAAAAGCACTGGCCGGACGAGTTTTTTTAGACTCATGAGGCTTCTTAAGGCGCAAAAGACGTTTAAGCGATCGTCTTGGGCGTAGCCGCCGATCATAGACCCATCTAAACCAACCTCCCGGGCGGGTCCAGCAGGAACAAGCTCTAACTCCGAAGAAATCAGATCGTCTTCTTTAAGTCCCCATCTGTCTTCTAAAATTTTAAGAAGAGCGCTTTTAAAGCGGCTCTTTACCTTTTGGCCGGGGACAGGAATGGATGCGGCCAAGACGTTTAGCTTTTCAGCCGGAAAGGCATCCGAGAGCTTTTTTTCCCTTTGGATCTTGCGATCTAGGTGGGGCAAGATATCGGTTATGGTCAAAACAGGATCGCTTGGATCTTCACCAAACTTAATTTCCACCTCGCGTCCGTCTTTTAAAACGCAAAAGCCCCATAGAGCCAGCGGCCTAGTTAACCACTGAAACTTTTTGAGGCCCCCGTAGAGATTACTCTTAAGTAAGCCAAAACCCTCTTCTTCGTAAACGCACTTGGGCTTAAGATCTAACCGGGGGGCGTCGCCGTGGGCTACGATTAAATTGAAGCCTTCTGTTATGTCGCCAGTACCAGGGACATATAAGCCCAAAAGTTTTCCGTGG
>JAITJB010000134.1 GCA_031279155.1 Deltaproteobacteria bacterium
CTTGAGAAGGAGGAGTCCTCGGTCCGCTACAATTTAGGCGGGTCTTTGATCTCCTCGGAAAACTACGACGAGGCCCTGGCCGTCTTGAGACCCTTGATTGACTCCCCGCAATTTATCGAAGCCAGGATCATGGCCGCGGCCGCCTTGAACCGCAAAAAAGACAATAAGGGCGCCAGAAACTTGCTGGAAGGCTATCTGCCGGAGCAAGAAATCGACAGAGTTTTGGGGGTGAAAAAATGAAATCGCTTTTGCTGAGGAGCAATTCCGCCATCGCCACCATAGAGTTCGCGCTGGTCGCTCCCATAGTCTTGATGGTCCTTTGCCTAGCCCTTGAAAGCGCCCGTCTCCAAATGGCCTCGCTCTTAATCCAGCGCTCAATGTACGATCTGGCTTACAGGGCCAAAACGGACCAAAACAGAGGGGCGACTTTTCAAGACACGGCTAAGAAAGCCTTGGAAAAACGAAGCGGTAGTATTTTTTTTGTTGATGAGATCACCGTCAAGGTCAACTCTGACCGGGATATGCGCAATATCCGGCCCGATGGGGGCGAACCGACACCTGGCTACGGCCAAGATATCGTTCGCTTGACTTACGAAGCCGAGTTGGGATTATTTCCAAACTTAATGCCTGATAAACTAAAAGTTAAAAGAACATTTTATTATTACTATATAAATGAACCGGAGGGTCAAATATGAGATGGATAACCTCATTTCTTAAAGAAAATTTTGGGGCCATCAGCCTGGAATTGGTCCTTTATACTGGAATCATGACTGGGATCATTATGATGGGCGATCAAATGACTCAGCAAATGCGGTTTCGCAATAACGTCGATTTGGCCGCTGCCAGCCTGGCCGACATCATGATTAACCAAATACTGCCGCCGGACGAGGCGGACGAGGCCGGGAGGCCGGAAACCAGGGTCCAGATTTTAAAAAGGGAGACTGAAGATCCCCAGCTGGCGCTAGGCCTTTTTTCGGACATGCTGGGGCTTGAGCCCGAAGAGCTCGCCAAGATTAAGCTCGCCATCAGGGTGACTTATTTGAACACCGCCAATGTAGTTAGAGAAGTTGACGGTGTAAAAGAATACTATCAAGACTATTGGGAAAACGGGACTAGTAGCGAATATGCATGCCCTAAGGAAAAAATGCCCGACCTGCAAGACCACGCCAGAACACTCATATCTGTTTTGCCCGATTTGAATACAGACGTGGTAATGGTGGAAACCTGTACCGATGGAAAGGGAAATACGTTGAAAAATATAGTTTTTCCCCTAACGTATCATTCTCATTACAGACTTTCGTCAGAGTCTTAGGCGGCCTGGATTCTCGAGCCTCCACCAGCCGCGAAAAAAGGGGGTTAGCCCAAGCGTCCAAGAAAATATACGCGAGATTTCCCGCATATCTACGCTTTGGCTTTTGGGCCGCCGCCAGTTAACGCAGAAGATAGGAGAGCAAAATGCTTAGAAAATTTTGGCAAGACACCACCGCCTCCTTGGGGGCAGCTTTCGCCTTATCGCTTCCGGCTTTATTCGCTTTAACCTTGGCCGTAACCCAAACCACCAGCGTAGTTGGGTTTCAGACCAGATTGCATCAAAGCGACGCCGCCGCGAATATTTTCCTAGCCAAGCAAGAAAGGCTACTGTCTGAGGAAGATAAACAAAAATTAATCGACGCCTGGATGGACACGAACATGGAGCCTACTGGTGGCGAAAAGATTGTAAATAAAGAAATAGACCCGGTTACCCAAGAGGAGAGAGTTGTAAGCGTTCAATATAAACCTAAAAACTTTGCAGGTGACATAATTGGAGATATATTTGATGAATATGTTCCTTTAGAAGTTGTTACAACTGAACGGTTTCGTTATCCCCTTGAAGTCGTCATAGTATTGGATGTCTCAAGTTCCGCCTTTGGCTTTTCACCTTTTGCAGCCGTAATCGATGGCGCTTTTAATGGCATTAACAATGTATTTGGTGATGATACCATATCAAACGATACCAGAGTAAGCCTTTTAGCCTATAACCTTAACGTGACCTTTTCAGCCAAACATGCCAGAAATCTTGTTAAACCATCCTCCAGAATGCTATATCGCGGCACTACCCAGGCGGAATTCGAGGCATACGAAAAACGAAAGGCATGGATGGCCGAATGGGGCCTGGGCGAAGATTTGTTGGCCCCAGGGGCTCCTGGGACCGAGGTTGATTTTTTTGCTCTTTTAAGAAAGCCTTTAAAACGAGGCACAACTACTTTCCAACGACAGATGGGTACTACGATGACCCCCGCCGGCGGCGCTGCGAGCGATGCCGATATCGAATATTACGCTGAGCATGCCGACGATCCAATAGAAAATTTAGAACGCGACGGTTTTGAATTAGCTGTTATAGATGGCAGAAACTATAATCCTGATATTTATGGTTCTGATTATACAAAAATACTTGGTAAAGGAAATTGGTCAACTACTGTAATGGTAAATAGAGATAGATGTATCAAATCTGGATGTCCAAGAGACCCTGATCTTTATAAATATATATTAGTTCCTAAAGAAAAAGTTAATGAGGAATACCGCACTAGAATTAATCCTGATTCATTTACTGTAGTTACAAATTATTTTAATGCATTACCAAATGATGAATTTATTGCTGCTTGCGGTGTCGGTAGTGCTATTATGCCCATCTTGGCGGGATCAAATGACAAAAACGAAGTTCTTAATCATATGAAATACTATAATAAAAGTTTAACGCGAATGCAAATGACCACCGGCCCTGATGAAGGGCTAATCTGGGCCTATAGATTGTTATCTCCAAATTATTCTAAGATTTGGGAGGTAAGCGAAGATTACCCGGCTCCATATCATTCCACTACCGAAAAAAGAGTTATCTTTTACGCTGGCTTTCCTAGCGCGGGCTATTCGACTTCCGGTGACGCTCGCGTGCTTAAGGCTCTATGCGATCAGATGATCTTGGATGGTATCGAACTTTACATGCTCGGCGAATCCACTGATTTTAGCGGCGTTCATGGCGCCGCCTTTAAAGCTTGCGTCCAACCGGAAAAATACCCGGATAGAGTTTTGCAATATGCTAATGCCGCCACCGCCACGGCCGCCTGGACAAAGGCCTTCGAAAGGCAATACCATGTCCGGCTGAAAAATAGTAATTAGCTTCACAATCTCTAAACTATTGCAATAAGCGAAAATGAGCTTTTAAATCATCCAACTGCTTTTTTAACTAAGCTAAACTATCAATTAAACCAGGCTTAAACCGAAATAAGCCAACTCGCGGGCGTTCACGATTATCTTGCCCGCCATCTGAGGCGCG
>JAITJB010000179.1 GCA_031279155.1 Deltaproteobacteria bacterium
GATAAGGTCCACATTGATCAAATATTCAACCAAAACGTAAATTTTTCTTGGCCGGCTAGCAGTACATGTTGAAGCCAAAAAATGCGACATTCGGAATGAGTAATTGTACTGCCCAAAACGGGCAAAATATGGTAAAAAACGGTATGACTATGAGGTTAACCAGGCTAGCTTTAAAGATCGATGTTTTGATTGTCGGAGGCGGCTTTGCCGCTATCCACGGGAGTTAGGGGGGGGGGGCTCATTTTAGGTTCGATTATCCGGAGACCAGAGAAGAATTTCATGGGAGCTTTGTCTTCTAGAGGTCAAATACGACCTTTCAGCCGGTTTAATTAGCTGGTAAAACGCTTTTTAAAGCGTCTTTATCTTTAAAATAGATAAAGAGAAACTTTTGCCACATATTTAGATACCAAAAAGCAAAGTTTGCGCTTTAAGTTTTCCGCGAGTTAGGCAATGAGGGTTTATGTCTAGTGGGCGAGAAAGGTTTTTGGCTCAATAAAAATACCTAATGAAGCCGAGCTTATGGTAAAATAGACTAAACAAAACGGCTTCAAAGTTATGATGCATACGGGCGGGGTTTCTACTCCCGGCTAGAGTACTCTAACAACTCAAGAGGTTATCGATGTTGGCCCGGATATTGTCACCCGCTCTAGCGGTGGGCCCACGGTTACTAGCCAGGCCGAAATCATTAAACTCTCGGCGGGATCTTCTAAACCAAAGTTTCCTCGAGGTTGCCGCGATGCCGATCTCTTAGTTCTAGAGGCCCCCATGGGCTTTTACGGCCAGGACGCCTTACAGGCTTCGAGCATAGGCGATCTGCCGACAGTTTTTTTGGTCTTAGCTGGCGACGTGATAACGGTTAAAACTAGCCGCAACACCTTACCGCCTAAGCTAAAAGTCGTCCTTAGCTAAAGGTTATCTTTAGCTAAAAGCCGTCCTTAGCTAAAGGTCATCCTTAGCTAGAAGCTAGATTGTGACTATGATAAGAATCGAAAGCGAAAAATGTCTAGGCTGCCAGTGGTGCAGCCAAGACTGCCCGGTTAAAGCCATCGCCATCAAGGGCGGTAAAGCGGTTATTGACCAACAAAAGTGCGTTAGCTGCGGGGTCTGCGCCAAGGTCTGCCGGTATGAAGCTATCTACGACAAACCAATTCCCCCCATAGAGGCCCAAGGTGATTTTCTTATCTGCGATAGCTGCCCCATTAAGTGTCAAATCCGGCCAAATTCCCTGGGGGCCTGCTTAAGGTACGCTAACCGCGATGGCTCAATAGTGCGTTTAGATAAACCTCTAGGATTAGAAGACGTAAGATCGCATCTAACCCCTCAGCCCATCGAGGCTATCCGAGAACCCATCATCACAGCTGTCGGGGTGGGGACCACGACCCCGGACTTAAGACCGGCGCCGGCTATTATCTACCAAAACCGCCACGGTATTGACGTGGTGACGGTCGCCACCGAAGCCCCTTTAAGCTTCAGTTCGGTCATCGTTAAGGTCGATACAGATTTAGATATCGGACGCCCTGGGGCGACCGTCATCTTCGAGGGGCGCAAAATCGGCATGCTCGAAACCGAGCAATACGGATCGAAAATGCTCCACATCGGCGGAGCTGAGCAGTTAACCGCCGACCAAAGCGGCTTTGCTGCAGCTAGGGCGGTAACCGATATCGTCAACCGCAAAGTCGTTAAGCTTAGGATCAAAGACGGAGCCCAAATCGAGGCCCAAATCGGTCAGGCCCCGATAATTAATGGCAGCGCCGCCGGGGCCATGAAGGTCGGCTGCGGTAGCGCTACCATCGGGCTTTTTGCCAAGAACCTCTTGGAGGCCGCCGATGACGTCATAGTGGTGGACTCCCAGATAACCGGGCAATTGAGCCGCCATGCAGCCGGCTTAGCCGCCGGGGCTAAACCTACCGGCATAGAATTAATCTTCCGGGAAAGCACTCCGGGCCGGTATTTTTGCGAAAGCGGCCCGGGTATAGGCGGGACTGATATAATTTACCCCTTGGATATAATCAAAAGGGTTGACACTAAAATCGCTAAAATTGGATCGACCGTTCTCATTACCGAAACCACCGGTCAGGTCGGCTACATGTTTACGGTTAAGGCCGGGGGCCTTTTGATCCCCATGGAGCTCACCAAAAAAGCCGCCTTGGCCCTTAAAGAAATCCATGATTGCTGCGAGAGCTCACTAGTTTCAGCTGTCTACACCGGCGGCGCCGGCGGCAGCGCCCGGGCCGGGGTCTGTAGGCATCCCCCGAAACTGACCAAAGCTATCCATCAAAATAAAGCCGTATTGACCGTGGCCGGGGCGCCGGCCTTCGTACTACCTGGCGGGGGCATAAATTTCTTTGTCGATGTCGGTCAAATTAAGCCGGGCTCCTTTTACTGGACCCCTACGCCAGCGACCATCTGCCCCTTGGAATACACCATGAGGTTAGAGGATTACCAAGAAATTGGCGGCCACATTGAGGTCATGAAACCTTTTACGCCGCAAAAATACAAGTAGCAAATAATAATTGTCGCGATAATCTGACAAGTAGTTTTTGCAGATTATTCGCGAAAATCTAACAAGCAGTTTCCAGCGCCATGACAGGTCAAATTGAGAAATTTCTCGGCCAGGGAGCCGTACGGGCTCTCTACGGCCCGATGAACCTCTTTATCATAGCTGAGAATAAGTCCGGTCCTGACGATAGTTTAGCCTTAGAAGCCGGAAAATTTTCCTTCAGCTTGCTAGAACGTGTATCTTGCGCCCCTAAGATTTTTAAAAGAAATCCCATGGGACTTATGGATCTCACGCCCCAATATGATGAGCCATTATTAAACGATATGGTTGAGGCCGTTTTGGCTACCAAAGTCCCAGATCTCTGGCCCATGGCCGCCGTAGCCGGGACGGTAGCTCAGGCGGTTGTAAAATTTATGGCTAGTTTTCCCGAAACTCAAAAGGCCATCGTGGAAAACGGCGGCGACGTGGCCGTCTTTCTGGCCCCGCAAAAGAAAGCTTCAATTGGCATAAGGTTAGGCTTAGATCGCACTACCTTGAGCCATAAAATCGAACTTACAGGCGATATAAACCCATTTTACGGCGTCTGCTCAAGCGGCTTAGGCGGCCGCAGTCTAACAACAGGCGTAGCCGATACGGCCATGTGCTTGGCTTATTCATGCTCTATCGCAGATGCGGCGGCAACGGCTGTGGCCAACGCTTGCCGAACCGAAAATTTACCGGTCATCAGAAAACCGGCCCAGTTTATAAGGCCACAGACCGATGTGCCATATTTACTAGTAACCTACAGTTTAAAGCGAGCCTTAACTCTCGATGAAGCCGCGCGAGCCATAGATAACGCTATTAGCCTAGCTACGGAGTTGATAGAGCGTAAGGTTATCTTGGGGGCTTTAATTTCAGCTGGCGGCTTATACAATTTGGTCGGGTTTTCATCGGTTAGCCCTCCGGTCAAATTGGCCTAAATGATAACGCCGCGTGATAACTTAGGCGTCTCTTTTTTGGAGGAAAAAAATATGCTCGTGGGGTTTATGGGCGAAGGCGCCATTTATCTGGTAAGGGCAAAATATCCGATTAATTGGCTTAAATGAAATTAATGATTTGGCCGCCAAATACGGGCCCCAAGGAAGTTTAAAACCCGAAAATAGCTAGCTAGAAGACAAAGAGGGAAGGCGAGGATAGGAGAAGAGAAGAGAAAAGGGAAGGCGAGAAAACGAGAAGAGAAGAAAAAAGAGAAGAGAAGAA
>JAITJB010000317.1 GCA_031279155.1 Deltaproteobacteria bacterium
CGCCTCCATTGGACTCTGCTCCGCCATCTAGCGTTCCGCCATTTAGCGCCCCGCCATCTAGCGCTCCAACGCCGCCTGTGGTCCCGACGCCTAGCGCCCCGCAGCCTAGCGCTTCGCTATTTAGCGCCCCGCCATCTAGCGTTCCTACGCCGCCGCCTACGGTCCCGACGCCTAGTGCTCCGCAGCCTAGCGCTTCGCTATTTAGCGCCCCACCATCTAGCGTTCCTACGCCGCCGCCTGCGGTCCCGACGCCCAGTGCTCCGCAGCCTAGCGCTTCGATATTTAACGCCCCACCATCTAGCGTTCCTACGCCGCCGCCTGTGGTCCCGCAGCCTAGCGCCCCGCTACTTGCGTTTCCGCCGCCGCCTAGCCCTCCTCAAGTTGACGCCCCGCAAGCTAGCGCTCCGCTATCTAACGCCACGCCGCCGCCTAGCGCTCCGCAAGCTACGACCTCATACCCAACTAACCCCCCCAGCGTGGCCCAAAGTCCTGCCCCTAAACCGATTCCAAGGGACAAAGGCAACTCCGATCTTGAGCTAATAAAAAAGCTCAGCAAAACCGATTTTATTGAGCAAAGGCTGACAGTTTTAGAGGAAACCCCTATTATCCGCAACCTTAAAGATAAGCTTCCGGGAAAGTTCGTGGGGTATTTCGATATTCCGGAAAACAATATCGCTCTCGAAGACGCTGATAGCGCTTTAGACCCTATGGATCAAAATCCCGATTCCCCGGACGCCGAATCGCTCTACCCCAAAGACGATGAGCAATAGAATATCTTAGCCTTTGCATAGTATCTAATGGCAAACGTGGTATAATGCTCCAAGGTCGCCTTTGGCCCCTGTGGTATGTTTTGGTACTCTAACCTGACATTATAAAATTTTTAAATTAATCATATTTACATGCTCTGATGAGGTTATCAAATGTCTAATGATGAAACTAATTCTAACATCGATATATTGAAACAAGCTAGGCTGATGCAGGAAAAGATAGCCGCAGCCCAGGAGGCTGCTCGCCAAAAGACCATGACAGCCACCTCTGGCGGCGGCATGGTGACGGCTACGATTAACGGGGCCTGCCAATTGGTCGCCCTTCAAATCGACCCGGTAGTCGTTGACCCCAAGGAAATGGAGATGCTTACCGACTTAATCATCTCAGCTGTCAACCAAGCTATCGCCAAAGCTCAAGTTTTAGCTACCGAAGAACTAGCCAATATCAGCTGGAATATAAATCTATCTAAGCTATTTTAATTTTGGTTTAAGCTTTCAATGCCTTTGGCCCTCGCCGCTCTAAAATTCCTAATTGCCATCATTGACTATTTTTTTGATAACCCTAACTACCTTAAATTACCCAAGGAGAGCCCTGACTGATTTGGATCCTTGATAGCCCTGGAAAGCCGTAGCCTCGTTACCCTTGGATAGCCCCAGAAAGCCATTAAAGAGCCCCACATGCCAGACCCTCCCAATTACGCTCACTTAGGCGACCTTGACGACCGCCTAGGTGAGGAAGATCGCCAGGTTTTCGATCGATTGACCTCAATTAGTCTATCGGAGACCGAAAAAGAACTAGCCATCACCCCGGACTTTACCGCCCCCGGGGAAACCACTTTGATGGCCCTCCACTTCCACCCGGAATGGGTACCCTTAGATCTCATCGAAAAACGTCTCGCTCGCGCCTTCCCCGATGCCGTTGACACCTTTGTCATCCCCACTCAGCACAATAAAATCTTAACCCTAGGCCAGTGGGCCGGTGTTGAAGCTGACGTCTATTGTCCGGAGTACGGCGAGAAAATTCACCTACTCTTTCACTTTAAAAAATCGGCTCTCCAAAAGGCCGCGACCTTCCAGACCATGATGGAACAGACCTTCCGCTACCGGGCCTTACAGCTTTTAGAAATTTTATCTGCCTTAACTAAGCCCGATGAATCCATGGCCAAGGGCATCAAAAAAAGCGGCCTCGATAGCCAGGCCCTAAACCTAGCCGGAACCTTTGCCGCCAGGTTATCAAATCTAATCGCCGATCCCGACCATTTTGATCCTCACCGATCGCCCATGCTCAAAAACCGACTTTTAACGGATTTTATTCTCGAGCGCGGCCTAGAAATCCCTTCGGCCATGCTCGATAGAGCCCTTTCGGTGGTCAGCCTAGTTAAGGCCATGGTTAAAAAGCGAATCGATCCAAGCCGCTTTCACACGGCCCGCGAGGTCATCGAAGAGGCCAGATCTTTTGGGGCCGGGGTGGTTATTCCTCACCCGCCGCTTTTTTGGCCGGCCTTGTTGGACGACTTAGACGTTGACGGCTTTGAGGTCTGGAACCCCTCCACGCCCAAGCACACCCTCTTTCTCATCCAATGCTTGGGCCGCTCCCAAGCTCAAGGGCGTAAGTTATTACCTTTTATGGGCGATGACACCCACATGTCCTCAAAAATACGGCCAGAACTCAGCGACGAAAAGAGCGGAAAATCTAGGGAAATTGGCTTCCAGCCGCCTTGGTGCCTACCTGAAGTAAAGTCGGCGCTAGCAGCCTTAGGCCATAGCCGAGAAAGGACCATGAACGAGTACCGGGTTAAAATTGCCTGACAATCGCCCGGGCATTTTAATAATATTTTTCCAATACATAACTTTTTTTTAACTCCGTGCGTTTTTTTTAGTGAACGCCGTGGTTAAGTGTGATAATCTATTAAGAAAGCTCGGTCGTTGACTCTTTTGGCCGGGCTTTCAGGTTTGTCTTGTCTAGATAACTATCGATCGAACGTTGTTTATTTACCGACTGTTAGGTATGTGGAAATTATAGAAAAGCGCCTCTCCCGCCTTCTGGCCAGATTTCTGGTCTTGGCGTGGCCTAGACGCATAATACGGAATAATACGGATAATACGGATAACACGGATAATAACGACACTGAAGAACTATTTTTACTTAATAATTTTACAATAAACTAACAAAGAAATAAAAAATCTGTTTTAATTTTAAGACCCGGGACCATGTGGGGCTACTGACCCCGCTGTTGGCGCCCGGCTCCGCCCAACCTGGTTTGAGGCGAACAACTTTTCCAACGAGACTGACTCCCCCTCCCGGAGGAGGGGGGTTTTTTATTCAGTTTCCCTAAGTTTGGGGCCTTATGTCTAGAAGCAGTAATATACACAATTTTGTCTCCGATCCTGACGTGATTGCCTCCTTTTTGAGCTCACTGATCGATGGCTTTAAGAACCGTCATCTGGTCATCAAGTTCGATGACCACGAGGTCACTTTAAAACCCGGCGAAGTTTTAGATCTATCGTTAGAGACATCTAAGCGCAAAGGCCGGGTCAAACTCTCCATCGATATACATTGGCCAGATCAGGATCACCGCGAAATGCCTAGCCTATTGAGGCCGCACTCAGCTGATAAGTGAGAAGCCATGCGCGACGCTTTCAGCTCAGATTTTAGGCTACTTACCACCGAAGTCCTCCACGCGGCCTACGAGGCCAAGGATCTGTTAACTAAGCGCGATCCAGCCAAAAGCCGGGCCCTGTATTACCGCGTGTCCTATATTACGACTCAGGTGGCCTCTTTGCAAAAAGCCTCCATGGATCTAGCTCTCCAAAAGCCGGCTGGCCAACGCGAGTCGCTCTATCTCCAGGGCCTATCGTCGGTAGCCTCCCGCCTTGAGCGCATAAGCGATCTGATGCTTAATCTCGATCGACAAGCGGGCTACTTAAACGATTTAAACTTTCTGGAATCCTACAACTTAGCCGAATTTTTTCAGCATATATTTCAAGGTTTGGAAAAAATCCACCCGGCCTTAGTTAACCGCGACGTCAACTTAGCCGTGAGGCTAGGTCAAGTCGAAGAAAAGCTAGACGCCTTATACGCCGCCCGTTTTTCGAGGTTAATCAAAGAATTTGGGCCAGAGGTTTCAGCCGGCGATCTAGTAACAGTACTAATGATAGTCCACTACCTAGAGCGCATCGGCGACATGCTCCTAGAGATAGGTGAAAAGATAATCTACATCATCATGGGGGAGAAGATAAAGCTAGAGCAGTACAAGGCTCTTGGCGAGGGTCTTAAGGCCGCCGGGGCGGCTTCCATGGAACCTGCTAGCTTAGATTTTCACTCCATTTGGGGCGGCCGTTCAGGCTGCCGCATCGGCGTGGTTGGTAAGCCCGATGTCAACGGCTTATCCCAGGTGGGTCAAACGGTTGTCTTCAAGCACGGGCCAGCTTCTAAACTTACGCGCGAGCGCGAAAACCTCGAGCTTTGGGATGAGATAAGACCGGGCCTAACCCCCAAGGTCAAGGCCTTTATCCCGGCCCAAGCCGGGACCGAAGCCGCCTTGATGCTGGAATTTATCCCTAGCCGAAATCTTCAAGCCATCTTCATGGAGAAGGCCTCTGACTCGGCCTTTGGCGGCTTAAGGCAGGCCTTTCAGACCATGATCGACTTGTGGGTAGAATCCCGGCGGGATATAACGGCTAAGTCAGACTTCTGTCTCCAGGCCCAAGAAAGGCTCCCTGAGGCCCGCACTGTCTATCCTAAGCTCATAGACCACTACGGCTCAGTCGGTCAATGGCCGCTAAGGTCTGTCCCCGGGCTCTTAGAAGAAGCCAAAAAACTTGAGGCTACCTTAGCCGCCCCCTTCAAAGTTAGGATCCACGGCGATTTTAACCTCTCTAATCTCCTCTATGACCCTGAAGCCAAAAAACTAAACTTCGTCGATCTCTACCGCAGCCGCGAGGCCGATTACATCCAAGACGTCTCGGTCATGCTCCTTAGTATCATCCGCCTACCAGTGGTTAGCTACGAGGCTAGAAAAAAACTCTGCCAGGCGGCATTGGTTGGCGAGGGCATCGCCCGCCGCTTCGCTAGCTCAGTTGGCGATGAGACTTTTGAAGCCAGGCTGGCCTTTGGCTTAGCCAGATCCTTTATTACTTCGGTGAGATTTGTTCTGGAAGAAAAACTGGCCGCTCTATTTGTAGCAAGAGCCCGTTATCTATGGGAACGCCTTTTAGACCACGGCAGACGGGGCGGTCAATGGGCTGATTTCCACTACTCTCTAGATATTTTTGACATCAACTTGGATTAGTGTTTAGGCTTTTTTAGCCGCTTGATAACCCGCATCCAGGGCTGCAACAGAAATTAAGCCCACATAGTTTTGCATTAGCCATCGACTGAAAGATAAATCGTTTTCAACCAGGGCTTAGGTTATCTTGAGCCCTGGTTGTTTTTTTTGGCCGCGATATTTTTTTCGTGGTTTTTTTTAATTGCCAGATTCTTTGGCACTTTTCACTCACCTGCTCATTACCCCACGCAATCTTACCTTTCATTCCCCACAACCTAATCAGATCAAAAGCGAGATCGGCTACGAGATCGGATCATGGAACGCGTATTGGACGCTAGCTAGAGGAAAGTAGCCCTCGTCCAACATAGCGTCCCATAGCCATAGCCCGCGAGCGGCCTTTAACGTGGTCGGATAGATATGCCCCGCCAACAGAGCGGTTGGAATATTAATTCGGCTTGGAGAGTGGTTATGGCTCCATGATGGCGACCAGGCCCTGGGTGGTTTTCCCAGTGGCGTTGCTTTAATACCAGAGGACTTCAAAGACGGCGGGTGATAGCCCATAGGGACCGGATGGCGTAGCGACAACCTTTTTCAATGGAATTAGGAATTGGAGCTCGGAGTATTAAACAGAGAGGACGTGGACTAAG
>JAITJB010000141.1 GCA_031279155.1 Deltaproteobacteria bacterium
TTTTATGTACTATTATTCTCGATGAATTTCGAACGCTACTGCATCAAATACAAAATACAGAAGCATTAATAAAAAAATATCTATCTTTAATTTCAGAGCAAAAACGTTCATTAATTTCACCTGAAATGTGTAACATTGAAAAACCCTTTCCTGCGATATACCAGAAGTACAATGAGGTTCTCTTAAGTAGAAACGCTATTGATTATGACGACATTTTGTTTTTTGCTTATCTAATTTTATTAGAAAACTTACGTGTTGTAGAATTATATAATATCATTTACCCTCATATTATAATTAACGAATCACACTACTTAAACTATCCACAGTACTGCGCTATACAAGCTTTATGCGGACATGATTTTAACAATATCATGATGGTTGGTGACGAAAACCAATCCATCCCCGCTTTTAACGGTTCAAGCAGCAAATATATGTCCGAGTTTTTTATCCGCGATTTCAATCCAACTATTTATAATTTAGACTATAATTATCGTTCAGCAAAACAAATAATTCAGTTCTCAAATAGTCTTACAGGTAATCTAGATGATATTTCAAAATATTTCTATAATGGAGAGCTTTCTATCAACTCTTACGAAAATGAATTAGCCGAGGCCCTATCAGTACGCCATAAAATTGAAAGCCTCGTTGGCAAGTGTCATGATGATATTGAATGTCCTTTGGATTATAATGATTTTGCCGTTATTGCCAGAAATAAATATTCTTTTTCTCATATCGAAAAAGAATTCAATGCTGAGAAAATCCCATTCTTTTATAAAAGAACTCAGTCAGGCATTCTTTTTGAGACGGATTTTATGGAAGCATTTGAACTTATATTACGACTTATATTAAATCCAAATGATTTATTTCACAGACAGAAGTTATGCCAATTGACATTCCAAAACTTTTCAGCCAATGCTGATTATAAGGACATACAAAGTTCAATCGAACAGATGTTACGGCAAACCAAATTCGCCTGGCTGAATTCAGCCCTACCGCATATTTCTGCTACGGATAATTTTAACTTTGACCATGCACTTAATGCCCTAAACAATAATATGCCATCAGATTTATCTGATGATGTTAGATATTTTCTTGTCAATGATATTGAAGAATGGCGAAAACATTGGAATATATATAAAAAGCTTATAACAAGTGAGAAAAGAACGCTCAAATCATTTCGTATCGCCATATCTCTTGGCAGAACGCAGGAAATAAACGAAATAACAGGCGTTACTTTGTTGACGGCTCATACATTAAATGGTTCAGAATTTGAGGTCATCTTCGTTATTGGCTTAACAGAAGGGACATTTCCTGATTATCGGGCTATAAAAAATGATGATGATGATTTTTCCTTATCTTTGGAAAAAATCAATATGAACTTAGCCGTAACTTCTGCCAAGCGCTTATGTTATTTGTCATATCCTAAGATTAAGAAAATGCCTTGGGGTGAAGATAAAATTCAAAACCCCTCTCGTTTTATTAGTTGTCAAAACGACGGGGCCTAGCTTGTGTGTTAGTCAGTTAGCTAGCCACCTAACAAACTAATTGCCTTATTTCCTTATTCTTGAGGTAAATGAGGCGGGATTCAGCTTGGGGGACCGGTCTACTTTTGTTTGGCCGCAACCAGTCTAACAATTTCATAGAAAAACTCTAGGATGCCAATTTTTGCCGTGCTCTCACCTTTGGCACGTAGTTTGCTTATTTAACCTTAGGCACTTTCAGCCGGAGGTTTATTCCTACCTGGCCTAAAAGCCTCTATGGGTTTACATATAAGCGAGCATTCCCCACCGTGTCTGGAGGAAAAATAATCCCTCCCTAAACCTTCAATCAAAGGTGACGTCAATGAGCATCAACTCCATCCTTTTCCAAAGTACCTACGGGTTGAGGGAACCGGCTTTCCTTAACCTCGATAAGACCTCCAACTATGATAGCCTTGCCTCCTATCTCGCCGGCGAGGAGACTGAAAGTTCAGCTGTCACCGATAAGGTCGACATTGCCTTCGATAAGGTCTCCGGCAAATTGCTCACCGAGCTGGCCTCTATCACGGCCAGCGCCATCGGCGACTACCCGGAACTTTCTGATGACTACGTCATAGCCATCATCGATGGCGATAATGGCCGCGAGGTCAGAGTCTACAGCCGCAACGAGCTTTTAGAGCAAAGCGAAGGTACTGAAGAAGAAAAGCAAGCCCTTAAGGAAGAATTAGCCAAAAACCCGCTTTTGTTTTTTGACTCCGCCGATTCTCTTCCGGCTTCCTCGACCTCCGAAGGGGCGGCGGCTCTAGCCGCCAAGGCCTCAGAATTTCTGAAAACCAACGAAAAACTTTTGGATCTCTTAGACAAATACGGCTTCAACCCCTTTGCCGCCTCAGAAGCCTAAAATTACTCTTTTTAGGCCTTAAAGGCCAAACTAACCAGAGATCAGGAAAAAAAACGGGTGAAGTTTCGCCCGTTTTTTTTTGATCCCAAGCCCCAAAAGCCGGTATTGCTGGCTCTTTTAGCTGACCGATTTAGCCTACTACTAATACGGGTAACTTGACTTTTAGCCACTAATGTAGGACACTACTTTGTCGTAATCATAGCCAATCGGCCACCAATGACCCATGTGACTGGTTGACGGAGTAAGGTTTTTGGTTATAAATATAGTCAAATATTACACTAAAATAGATATCATACCCCACTTGACCTGGCCCTACGATTCCCATTCCAAACCGCCATCATCCGCGCGCTGGCGCCCCGGCGGAATAAGCGGTGCCTACGACCGTCGGCCCAATTCCTTGTCCAGCGCTCCGGTCTAATATCCGGCCCGCTTTAGGTTTTTTATGTCTTTCCCATCCGTAAGCTTGACCCCCGCCGCCCTGACCCTTGACGACGGCGCTATGTTTGAGGGGTTCAGCGTGGGTCCGGTGGCCGAAGCCTATGGCGAGGTCATCTTCATTACCGCGATGAGCGGCTATCAGGAAGTCCTTACCGACCCCTCTTACCACGGCCAGATAGTAGTCTTCACCACGGCCCACGTAGGCAACTATGGCACCAATCCCGAGGTCGACCAAGCCGAGCCCACTCAGGTCGCCGGGGCCATCTTCCATGAGCTTTGGCTGCCAGACGTCACCCACTGGCTTAACCGGGCCACCCTGCCCTCCTATTTGGAGCGCTATAAGCTGGCCGGGTTGACCGGAGTTGATACCAGGGCCCTGACCCTCCACATAAGGGAGCGCGGAGCCCGAAACGGCTATATCGGTCCACTAACCCCTGGCCCAGAGGCCGCCCTGGCTAAGGCCCGGGCCGTAGCCCCCATGACCGGGCGCGATCTGGCCATGGAAGTTACCTGCCGCGCGCCCTACCGGCGCCTGGCCATTCCCTCCATCGAGGTCCCTGGCCCGCCCATGAGAGTGGCCGTTTTAGACTTTGGCGTCAAAAAAGCCATCTTAGATCGCTTATGCGCCCAAAACCTCGATTTGACCGTCTGGCCCGGCGATACCCAACCTGAGCGCTTTATGGAAGATAAGCCCGACGGGCTGTTTTTAGCCAACGGTCCTGGCGATCCGGCGGCCTGCGATTACGCAGTCAAAGCCGTCAAAAAGTGCCTTGGCCGAATCCCGGTCTTTGGCATCTGCCTAGGCCATCAAATCATGGGCTTAGCCGCCGGGGGCCAGACTTATAAATTGCCTTTCGGTCACCACGGCTTAAATCACCCGGTCAAAGACAGCCGGACAGGTCGGGTCTGGCTGACCAGTCAAAACCACGGCTTTTGCGTTGACCCCGAAAGTCTCCCCAAAAACGTCATTACCAGTCACTGGAACCTAAACGACGATACCTTAGAGGGCATGGAATGGACCGAGGCCCCGGCCTTTTCGGTGCAATTTCATCCAGAGGCCTCTCCTGGCCCCCATGACTCCCAAGGCTTATTTAGTCGCTTCAGAAGAATGTTGGAGGATTTCTATGCCTAAGCGTGGAGACCTTCAAACCATCATGATCTTCGGCTCAGGGCCCATCATTATCGGCCAGGCCTGCGAGTTTGACTACTCAGCTACCCAGGGCTGTAAAGCCCTCAAAGAGGAAGGCTTCCGCCTAATCCTCTTAAACTCCAACCCGGCTACGGTTATGACCGACCCGGAGTTTTCCGACCGCACCTATATCGAGCCCATGACCTGTGAGGTGGCGGCCAGGATTATCGAGACCGAAGGCGTCCAGGCCGTGCTCCCGACCCTAGGCGGTCAGACGGCCCTAAACCTAGCTATTGACCTCTACAATCGGGGAATACTGGAAAAACTTGGCGTTGAGATGATCGGATCTGACCCCGAGGTCATCGCCGTGGCCGAAAGCCGTCAGATCTTTCGGGAAACCATGACCTCCCTAGGCTTAGACATCCCGGTCAGTGAAATCGCCCAATCGGTAGCCGAAGCCATGGCTGCGGCTGAAAAAAGCGGCTTTCCGGCCATCGTCCGGCCCAGCTTCACCTTAGGCGGCACGGGCGGCGGGGTGGCCTTCAACCGCGATGAACTTAAAGAACTGGCCTGGCGAGGTTTGGCCGCCTCCCCTATCCATCAAATTTTAGTCGAGGAATCACTTATCGGCTGGAAGGAGATGGAATTGGAGATGATCCGTGATTTAGCCGATAACGCTATCATCGTCTGCGGCATTGAAAACGTCGATCCCATGGGCGTCCACACCGGGGACTCTGTTACCGTCGCCCCCATTCAGACCTTAACCGACGTGGAATACCAGGCCATGCGCGATGAGGCCTTAAAAGTGGCCCGGGCCGTGGGCTTAAATGGCGGCTGCAATATCCAATTTGCCATAAATCCCAACACCGGGCGCAGGGTCGTAATTGAGATGAACCCTAGGGTCTCGCGCTCTTCGGCCTTGGCCTCTAAAGCGACAGGCTTTCCCATTGCCAGGGTAGCGGCCAAATTAGCCGTGGGCTATACCTTAGCTGAGCTTAAAAACGGCATTACCGGAAAATCGGCCTGCTTTGAGCCGGCCCTAGATTACTGCGTGGTTAAGGCGCCCCGCTTTAACTTTGAAAAATTCCCAGGCGCTTCCCCGGTCTTAGGCTTAGAGATGAGGGCCGTTGGCGAGACCATGGCCTTGGGCGGAAACTTCCGGGAAGCCTTACAAAAATCCCTGCGCGGTTTAGAAACTGGCCAGATGAGCCTAAAGAGCCCTCTAGCTTTCCCGCCGGAAACTACCAGAGCGGCTAAACTTGAAATCTTAAAAGAGAGCTTGGTCCAGCCTAAACCCGACCGCCTGCCAAACTTATACGAAGCCCTAAAACTTGGATTTGACCCCTTAGAGGCCGCTAACCACACAGGTCTTGACCCCTGGTTTATCAGTCAGTTATTTATCATACTTGAGGCCGAAAAGTTTATCACCGGAACAATGGCTGAAACTTTTAATTCCGGCCAAAACCCTCCGGCCAGCCAATGGCGCTATGTTAAGGCCCAGGGCTTTAGCGACGTGGCCATCAGCCAATTGGTTAAGGCCGCCTATCCCCAATGCCAGATTACTTCTGATAAGGTGACAGAGCTTAGAGAAGAAGCCAACGTCAGGCCTCATTTCCGGCTAGTTGATACCTGCGCCGGGGAATTTGAAGCCTCAACGCCTTATTACTATTCTAGCTACGATTCTCCGGTTTCGCCTCCAATTGAGCCTCCGCGCGCGCCTAGCCAAAACCAGCGGGTCATGATCTTAGGCGGCGGCCCCAACCGCATTGGCCAGGGCATAGAGTTTGACTACTGCTGCGTCAAGGCCTCCCAGGCCTTTGAGGCCATGGGCTTAGAGACCATCATGGTCAACTCCAACCCCGAAACCGTCTCAACCGACTACGACGCCGTCGGGCGACTCTACTTCGAGCCGGTGACCTTAGAAGACGTCTTAGCCGTCTTCCACCGCGAAAAGCCTGACGGGGTGGTCGTCCAATTGGGCGGCCAGACTCCTTTAAACTTGGCCTTAGCTCTCCAGAGCCGCCGCGTCCCCATTTGGGGGACGGCCCCGGAATCTATTTTTACGGCCGAAGACCGCAGCGGTTGGAACTCGCTGGTAGCTCGCTTAGATTTAAAGCAGCCGCCTAGCGGCATGGCCGGCGACGCCAAAAGCGCCTTAGAAATCGCTGGCCGCATCGGCTATCCGGTCATTGTCCGGCCCTCCTTTGTCTTAGGCGGCCGGGCCATGAGGATCATCGATAGCCAGCGCGAGCTAAGGGCTTACGTCTCGGACTTTGAAGCTTCCGGCTTAAACTTAGGCCCCGACAATCAGATTCTGGTCGATAAATACTTAGATGACGCCATTGAAGTCGATGTCGACGCCGTAGCTGACGGCCAGAAGGTGGTCATCGCGGCTATCATGGAACACATCGAGCCGGCCGGGGTCCACTCAGGCGACTCGGGCTGCTCTATTCCGCCCTTCACCCTCTCTGAGGGTATCCAAGATGAAATAAGATCTCAAACCGAAAAACTAGGCTTAGCCTTAGGCGTCAAGGGTTTGATGAACATCCAATTTGCTGTCCACCAAGGTACGGTCTACGTCCTTGAGGCCAACCCTAGGGCTTCTAGGACGGCGCCCTTTGTCGGCAAAGCTACGGGCCGGCCTCTAATTGAGGCTGCGGCTAAAGTTATGGCTGGCCGGACTTTGGCTGAAGCTGGTTTTGACACTGAAAGCCGGCCAGATTATTACGCCGTCAAGGAAGCGGTATTGCCCTGGGGCCGCTTTATCGGAGCTGAGGTCGATCTCGGACCGGAAATGCACTCTACCGGCGAGGTCATGGGGCTTGATCGCAATTTTGGGTTGGCCTTTTTAAAAGCTCAGGCCGCAGCCGGCATGTCTATCCCCACAACGGGCGACGTCGTCTTAACCGTCTGCGACCGCGACAAAGAGGCCTTAATTCCCTTAGCTAGAGAACTAATCGAACTAGGATTTGTCATCCACGCTACCCCTGGGACCCGAAATGTCTTAACCGGCGCCGGGCTTAAGGCCGAACTCCTAGTTAAGCTGCGCCAGGGCCGGCCAAACCTATTAGATTTTATCCGAGACGGCCGCGTCTCAATTATGGTTAACACCATCAGCGGCCCGACTTCGGCTAAGGACGCAACCGTCATAAGGGCCGAAGCTATCAGCCGTGGGGTAACCTTAATCACCACCATGGCCGGCTTTACGGCGGCCATCGAGGGCCTTAAGCAGATGCGCCTAAACGACTGGCGAATCGCTCCCCTCCAAGATTATCACGCAAGAAAGCCTCTAACCTAAGATAGGCTTTCTTCTTATTATTATTCGCTCGTTTTTCACCTAGGCCCAAAACCTAATATCAATTTCGCCCGTAACTAAGGCGCAATAAGCCACAAACTAAAGCGGTAGCCAATTGCCCGTCGATAAAATCGAAATTAAAGATCAAGCCAATGAACTCAGGCTGCTCTTTGAGGTCAGTCAGGCCTTAAACGGAGCTACCTCCGAGCTATCGGACCACCTTGAGGAAGCCCTTGGCCTAATGGCCAAGTACACGGCCCTGATGCGCGGGGCCTTCTATCTCTTAAACCCCAACGGCGAGATAGTCTTAGAAGCCGGTTACGGCCTTAATACCACTGAGCGCAAAAGAGCCCGCTATAAATCTGGCGAAGGCGTCATAGGCCGGGTGACGGCTACCGGTCAGCCCATGGTCGTACCTAACGTCTCCCAAGAGCCTTTATTTTTAAACCGCACCAAAGCTAGAGATCTTAAAAAAGAAGACGTCTCCTTTATCTGCGTACCCATAATTTTAGAAGGCCGCACCATCGGCGCCCTCTCAGCCGACCGCTTGTTTGCCGAGCCCATCCGGCTCGATGAAGACATGAGGCTACTTACCATCTTAGCCAGCCTTATCTCTCGCGCCGTAGGCGTTAGGCGGGATTTCTCCTCTCGCCATGAGGCTATGATCGAGGAAAACCGCCGCCTCCAGGCCATCCTCAACCAGAACTTTAAGTTAGGGCACATGGTCGGTCAGTCTAAGGCCCTGAGAAACATCTTAGAGGAAGTCGCCCAAGTTGCGGCCACCAACGTAACCGTCCTCATCCGGGGCGAAAGCGGTACCGGTAAGGAAATGATTGCCGGGCTAATTCATTCCAACAGCCTGCGATCGGGGCAGCCCTTCATTAAGGTCAACTGCGCCGCCCTCCCCGAAGGCTTAGTGGAGAGCGAGCTCTTTGGCCATGAGCGCGGGGCTTTTACCGGCGCCATCAGCGGGCGCAAGGGCCGCTTTGAGATGGCTCACGGCGGGACGCTCTTTTTAGATGAAGTTGGCGACATGAGCCTAGCTACTCAAGCCAAATTACTGAGGGTCATTCAGGAGAAAGAATTTGAGCGCCTAGGCGGCGGGGAAACCATCAAGGTCGACGTAAGGCTCTTAGCCGCTACTAACCGCGACCTAGAGAAGATGGCCGAAG
This sequence comes from Deltaproteobacteria bacterium, assembly GCA_031279155.1. Classification (GTDB taxonomy): domain Bacteria; phylum Desulfobacterota; class Desulfarculia; order Adiutricales; family Adiutricaceae; genus JAISWF01. The sequence goes on from JAITJB010000141.1 coordinate 8,414, forward strand.
AGGGCCGCTTCCGGATGGATCTATACTACCGCTTAAGCGTCTTTCCGCTATCGTTACCGCCGCTTCGCAAGAGGCTTGAGGACATTATTGATCTGGCCGAAACCTTTGCCGTTAAGTTTTCTACCGATCCCGATAATCCCATCCACATATCCAATGAGGCCTTCAGGCTCTTAAGAGCCTATGAGTGGCCCGGAAATATTCGGGAACTGGAAAACATCATCGAGCGGGCTGTCGTTTTGTGCGGACCAGACGGCTTAATTGAAGCGCGTCACCTACCGACCTGGCTCCAAGGGCGCCAAGAGGACAAAGAACCGCGAACGCTTGATGAAGCGGTATCTTCTTTGGAAAAAAGGCTCATTAACGAGGCCCTGGAGGCCACAGGCGGCCACGTAACCCAAGCCGCCGCCCGCTTAGGCTTAACCGAGCGCAAGATGAGCCTTAGAATGGAAAAGTATAATATCGATTTTAGGCCCTTTAGACCCAAGAAATAGCTAGCTAACAAACACAAAAAAATTGGCTAGATTAAGAAAGACCAAAAAAAATGGCCATCCTCTGCTAGCCAAAAAATGGCTAGACTAAGCCCATTTTAATAGCCACTGCCAAGAGCTCTCAAGATCTAAAAACTTCGATGAATAATCTAAATAGCGCAAATTTTCCGGGACAAAGGGATCGTTTTTCTCTATTATCGTATTTACGAAATTAGCGCTTAATTGGGTAACTTCGGGTTTGGGCTGGCCTATGATGGTTTTTATAGCCGAAACTACTTTTTCTTTTGAGCAATCTAAAATATCTATGACGCCATTATAGCTATCGGCCTTGAGCCCTTGGCCGCGAAGGAGAACGGTTATTACGTTAATCGCCCTATCGCCGAGCCAGGGCAAAATGTGAGTAGTTTTCCCTATCTCAATTATGGCCTTATCTTTTAAATTAAGATCGCGAAAAGTTTGCCTCCCCTCGTTAAATGACTCTCTAGCCGTTTTATTAAGGTAGATGGGCAAATCCTCTGAATCATAAACCTCAAACATTTCCTTTCGAATCTTACCGTCAAGCATCTGGCCAGTACCGCTAAATGTTGGCACTATGCCGCCGGCAGCAGGCTTAAGTATTATGCGCTTTGCCTCGGTAGAAACTTCTAAAACTTCCCATTTTCGGCCAGCAAAAATTAAATTCTGCCCTACGGCAAGGCTGTTACTGATTGGTATGGAGCCTAAGAAAGCGCCCCCTGATTCCAGACGGTATTCTTCCGGCGTGGCGAAGGCTGAATAGAAAGTATAATTGGAGACCGTCTGTTCGCCCTTGTAGCCCAAAACAATCTGACCGTCCTGAGTTTGCGTGATAAGATCTTTTTGACGTAATGCCCGCAAAAACTCTACGTAGTTTTCTTGACTGACCAGAGAAAATGGTCCGGTCCCGCATAATAACGACCACAACTGATTAGCCCTGACCCCGCCGTGTTGACCTATCACCGATAAGGTCTGCTGGACTAAGGTTGAAAAATGATATTGCCTAGTATTAGCCGGCTCATACCATCTCTTAAGTAAGAGACTAACCATGGCCACGCTTTGAAAAGTATCTAAGCGCAGTCGATCGCCAATATGGCTATTTTTGGTGAGAAAAGATTCGGTAATAAAAAATCTCAAAATAGCCGGTTCGCCGCGCCTTCCTGAGCGCCCCAAACGCTGCCTTAAGCTGGCTACCGACTGCGGAGAACCTACTTGGGCCACGGAATTAACGTGACCTATGTCAATCCCCAATTCCAAGGTCATGGTACAGACGGCTGTGGTTGGCTTTTTGCCCTCTTGAAGCCGTTTTTCTAGATCTTCTCGGATTTCTCTCGATAAGCTTCCATGGTGTGGATAAAATTCATTGGGCACGCCTATCTTTTGACAGCGCTCGCTTAAGGCTACCGATAGCGATTCGGTCTTCTGGCGGCTGTTGGCAAAGACCAAATGAGATCCGCCGCGCAATAGCTTAAACAGATCGTCGGCCACCAATTCTGAGGCTGGAGGGGAATTAGAAGCTTCAGGGGATTTAGATTCTTTAGGAGAATTAGAATCTGGAGGCGATTTAGTTTCTTTTGATGAGTTAGAACTTTGAGAATCGACATAGCCCCGCAGCTGCAGCTGGACCTCAGCCCCTGAGGCTTTGGATTCTATTATTTGATATGGGTATTGACCTTGGGGCCTAAGCGCCTGGGCCATTTTGTCCATTTCGCCTAAGGTTGCGCTCAATGCCAGGCGCGGCGTAATTAAACCCAAGAAAGTATCTAGGCGGTGTAATAGAGATTGAAGCTGCCGGCCTCTTTCGCTACCCACGAAGGCATGAAACTCATCGACAATAACATACCTTAGATCGGCCATAGCCTTAAGGCACCAAGGGGCTTTATTTAAAATTAGCGATTCCAACGATTCCGGCGTAATTAAAATAAGGCCACTAGGTTTTTTTATAAGCTTATTTTTGACCGACTGAAGTATATCGCCGTGCCAGGGGGTAACGGGCAGATTAACCGCCTCGCCCAAAGACTCGAGGCGGCGGAACTGATCGTTAATCAGGGCCTTAAGGGGACTTATGTACAAAATTCCAAGGCCTATGGGCGGCGTAAAAGCTAGGTTACTTAGAGCCGGCAGAAAAGCGGCTTCGGTTTTACCAGCGGCCGTTGAGGCGCTTAGTATGAGATCGCAAGAGCGACTTAAAACCGGATCGATAGCCTTTTCCTGAATCTCTCTTAGGGATGACCAAGCTTGTTGCCAAACCCATTTTTGAATTTTTTCATGGAGAAGATTAAAGGCAGTAGACCCGCTCATTATTTCCAAACTCTCCCTAAGAGCCCGGCCAAAATTGAATCTAAAACGTAATTGTTTTAGAGCCGGAAAAAAATCATAGCTTTAAATTTTTTAAGGCGTCGTCATCTTCGATTTCAACCTCAGGCATGTCGGTATTTTGTTCCTCTTTAACCTCTATCTTCTCAATTAAGTCTGTCCACTTTAACGACGGGTTTTCCTCTAAGACCGAGAGCATATCGACAAAAGCTTTGGTGGTATTGCGAGGCGTTCTAAAATAGGCTTCGCCTATCCGTTTGGAGCAGTGGCTCAGAAAAGCCGTTAAAGCCTCATCGGGTACCAACAGATCGTCATCATTTCCAGAAGCGAAAACATAGCGGATATTTTTTAGTAAGATAAAGAGCTCCTCAGGGGTTAAATTGGCCAAATGCAGGGCCGTTGAAGAGTAATCAATAACCCCGGCGGATTTGGCAAAAGTGTTTTCAGCTAAACGCGATTGCAAGGCCTCGTAGCTATAGAGCCCTTTACGGGGATCCATTAGAAAGTCGGGGGTGCCGCCCAATAAAAAACCAATATAGCTGGCCTGCCCCTGGAGGCAGTCGTTAAGTATCCTAAGGATCTGCTCGTAATTTGAGTTACGAGCCTTTTGGGAGGCCAGCTTGTAGAGATTTACCATTTCATCGAGGTTAACTAAGAGTCCGCTATAACCAGCCTGCCGGACAAAAAGGCTAAAGAGCTTTAGATAATCATAGATGTTGGCGTCATCTACAATAGTCCGCACGCCCAAGGCGTTTTTGGCCTCCGTCTTAGTGGTAAATTCTCCCCTTAGCCAGCGCAAACTATCGGCTTTCAACTGATCTTGCCCGCTCTCATAACCTTGCCAGTAGCTTCCGATGACCTTAGCAAAATCAAAACCGCCGACCAATTCCGAAAGAAGGCTTAGGCGATCTTCTATGATGCTATTAACAGATTTTTCCCCGCCTTCGGCCTCCTTGCGGGCTTCGGTAATAAATCTCTCCACCACGCTAGCTAAGGCCCCGCCGTCTTGTTTGGTTCGGGTGGAGCAGTTGTGTAATAATTCCACATAAAGATTGCGGGCCTGACCCCCGCTCGACTGAAGCCTTCTGTCGGGCGCTAAATCAGCGTGAATCGTAACTAAGCCCTTTTCCAAGGCTATGGCCCTTACTAGTTGCAGAAAAAAGCTTTTCCCTGATCCAAAATCGCCAATAATAAGGCGAAAGGCTGAGCCCCCATCGATAATGCGCTCAATATCTTTTAACAAAGACTCAACTTCACGTACCCGGCCTACCTGGATATGTTGAAGGCCAGTGCGAGGGGTTACGCCGGCCCTAAGGGACTGAATTATCGCGTCGCGCTCGCGGGGACGAATTTTAGCTGTTTGAGCCATCTATAATCTCCTTAGCTAGTTGAGTGTCAAAAAAAATCGGATCGCCATCTTCAATCAAGGGCGCGTTGGCCCGGTCAAAAGCCCATTCGTTAATAACCTCGAGCGCCCCATCGAGCATCAAGTGATTTTCATCACAAAAAGATTGCACGCTTTGGCGATCCCAATGGGTTTTAGAGCTCATTAACATTAATAATTTAGCGTAGGGCTCATCAAGGCCGCTTAGGCCCTGGGAGGCCGTAGTTTGGGCGGCCCCGGTCGATTTATCGCTTGAGGCAGGGCTTGCTTCAGGGCTTGCATCATCTGCGGAATCGTCGTTAGAATCTATAAAAACGCCCTCCAGGACCTTTTTGACCTGACTGGTCTCTTTCTCCCTTATTCTAATGAGCTCTTGGTTTAAGTAAAGCCCAGGGCTTGAAGTTGATCCCGAACCCGGACTCGAACTAGGCCTAGGAGCATCGATAGCGTAAGTTGGGGCCCATTCGCTTGGAGCCACACTTACCGGGGCGCTTTCGCTAGCCATGGCATGTAGGTCGCTAATGACCTGACTTTTGTCAAGCCCTAAGGAAATATATAATTTTTCCAGGGCCTTAACTTCGTTGGGGTCTATTATGCCGTCGGCCTGGGCTACGGCCAATAAGATCCGGCTGATACTATGCCGGCTTGAATCGCTAAGTTCTGAGAGCTTTTGTTTTAGGCCGCTTACGCCTTGAGGGGTATTGAGACACCAATAAATATAAACCCTAAGGGACTCTTTTTCAATCTTCGTTAAGTCTCGGTTATTTTCGATAAAATCATTTAGAAGCGCGGTCTCTTCGTCGGCGACAACGCCGTCACTTTGACTTACCAAGGCCCCTAGACGAATAAAAATGCCGGCCAAGAGAAAAGATTCCGAGGGGCTAAAATCCCGACCATGGCCCTTGGGCCAGATGACCACACTATCTTCTAAGCCTATTTTCTGGCCATAATATCGGATATCAGGCATTATACCATAGCCTAAATTGTCACATAAGCTGCATAATGATTCTAAATCTTTTTTGGTAACTTGAGTTTCGCTATTGCCTCCAAAAATACCATAAAGCTCTTTAAAAGGAGTTAATTGTAAGCCGCCAGTGGTTCGCTGGCTTAAATAGAAGCTTAAAAATTTATTCATTTCTGTTTGGCTTAGTAATTCCCGGGGCAATAGAGCTTGGGCGGCCAGGCTGTCAGCCGAAGCGCCCTTTCGGCCCAAATACCGGCTAAAGGCCTCGAGACCTTGGCTACACTCTTGAGCCACCTCGTCTATTTTTCTGATTGGTCCGCTTAAGTTATATGGATTAGATAGATCATCGAAGTTAAAGACTAACGGCCCGGCCAATGAGATGTTAGCTATCTTATAAGAAAAGCTAAGTTTAGTTTTGTTGGGTTTAACGATCAGGCCCTCGCCAAACTTGCGGTGATAGAGCACGGAAAAATAATCGTAAAATTGGCTCGGGCAGCGCCGAGCCGGCGTTGGAAAGCCATAATCCGGATGATCTGAATACCAATTATAGGCTAGTTTCGCTGAAATCGGTTGTTCATTGGCTACCGCCTGAGCTAAGAGATACTGAACCAGTTCTGGTATATAATAATCTTTATTTAAATCATCTTCTGATAGATTTAATCTTTTATTGTTAATAAGATATTCCGCGAACAAAAATCTTGTAGCGTAGCTATTAAATGACCCATTATGATTATAAATCGATAAAAGACGCTGGACTTCCATGACGATGGCCCCACGCTCCTCGAGGGAGACCAGGCCTTTGGGGCTACCTAAGATAATGCGCCGCTCAAGGCCATAAAAAAACAGAAAAACATAACCGATGTGAGCTTTGGGATCGCATCTGTCAGTAGCCAGCCACTTTAAATAAGCCCCGCGACATTGGGCCGAAACGTTTCCATATTTAGGCCAGTTACCCATTTCTTCCCCATATTGCCAGGGTTCGGCCGGGACGACCTTAAGCTCGGGGTTTATTAAGGAGGCGTCATTTTCCGGCCCAACTTGTGCTGGCAGCATTGTGCCTACATATATCATGCCTCCAGTAATTAAATAGTCATTTATGTTGATAGTTTGGTTAGGACCATACCATTTGAAATTAAAAGTTCTACCACTAGCCGGGCTTGACACCGGAGGTGACGGCTGTGAAGGGGGCTCTCTTAAAGGCGGCAGGCCAAAAGGTTTAGGCGTGGGCGTAGGTTTAGGCGTGGGTGCAGATCTAGGCGTGGGCGTAGGTCTAGGCGAAGCTGTGGGCGCAGTTCTAGGCGTGGGCGAAGTCGAAGCTGTGGGCGAAGGTGCCTGCTTTGGCGGCTCAGGCTGGGAATTTTTTTGACGTAAAGCCTGTTGCCGTTTTTTCTCTTTTTTTGACTTGTTATTTAAATACAAATAAATGACAAAAAAGATTATAATTGCAATTATTGGTCCCATAGCCCTAACCCAGTAAATATTAACTCGCGGTTAACTCACAAAGCAAAAAACAGAAATTTTAGTTTACATTTTCGATTTAAATGGACGAATTCTCCGCTGTGGACGCACAAACATATGGCCTGATGCGTTCAGCGGAAATATACCGCCAATATTGGTCATTGGCCCGGACAAAGTAGCCTTTTTCTTGGCCGTAAACTCTTTTAGCAGTATAAACTTAAACATCCCAAAAGGGCTATGCTGTAAGGGACGGTTTCCGAACCGTACAACCAATGGCGGTCTGACGCTTGCGGCACAGGCGGACAAACACCGAAACCATTGCAAAACCGAAAGGAGCATAGCCATTATGAGCGACACAGCAAAGACGGCGATTTACCACCTAGCATTAAAATCATCAGCCGGGGCAAGGGCAAGCCCGCCGTTGCCGCCGCCGCGTACCGCGCCGCCGAAAAAATCACAAGCGAATACGACGGCAAGACCCACGACTACTCCCGCAAGGGCGGCGTTGTCCATACGGAGATTGTTCTGCCCGACCACGCGCCGAGTGAGTATAAAGACCGCGCCGTTTTGTGGAACGCCATCGAGAAAGCCGAGAAAAACAGCAACGCGCAACTGGCGCGGGAGATTGAAATCTCCTTGCCTGTGGAACTGACGATGGCGCAAAACATTTCCCTTGCCTTTAGGTATGTCAATGAGCAATTCGTGAGCGCCGGAATGTGCGCCGACCTCTGCGTCCACGACAAAGGTGACGGGAATCCTCACGTCCATATCATGCTGACCATGCGCCCGATTGACGAGCGCGGGGAATGGGGCGCGAAGTCACGAAAAGAGTATGTTTTGGACATAATCGGCGAGACAATCCGCTTGAAAAGCGGCGCGTTCAAGAGCCGCAAAGTCAACGCCGTTGACCGGAATGAGCCGACCAAAGCCGATTAATGGCGGTCAGCGTGGGCGGCGGCAGTAAACGCCGAAGTGGAGCGGCGAAAAGTCGAAGCCCGAATCGACCACCGAAGCTACGAGCGGCAAGGGATAGAGCAGATACCCACTATCGATTTGGGCGTTGCCGCCGCACAGATGGAGCGCAAAGGCATACGCACCGAGCGCGGAAACATCAACCGCGAAATCGAATTGACGAATAAGCAAATCAGGCAACTGCGGGCGCGGCTAAACCACATCAAAGACTGGCTGAAATCCGAAGCCGAGAACCCAACACCTCCGAGCCTTGCCGACATCATTTCCGATATTCTCAACGGCGGCGGGAACAAGACCCGCTACGCGCAAATCCGCGACCTGAAAGAATCGGCAAAGGTTCTGAACTTCCTGACGGACAACAACATTTCCACCCTGACGGAACTGCGGAAGAAGGTATCAGATTATTACGGGCGGCAGCTTGCTATGGGTGACAAATTCAAACCCATAGATCGGCGGTTAAAAACCCTTGACGAGCATATCAAGCACAGCGAGAATTTCAAAGACTATCGCGGCTACAAGGCGCGGTATGACAAGCTGTACGCCGAGTATAAAACCGCCAAGGACGGGGCGGGATTGTTCGCGGAGCGCAAGGCGAAAAAGGCGCTTGAAAACGCCAACGCTTACTACGAAGCGAACCGCGCCGAAATCACGCTCTGCGAAGCCGCCGAGCGGTATTTGAAAGGCGTGCTGCAAGCGCGTTTCGACCCGAAGAACCTCGCCGCCGCATACGAAGTGGAAAGCCGAGCGCGAGAAGCTGAACGCCGATATGGATAAACTGCGCCGGGAGTATTTGAAGCTGAAAGATGAAATCCGCGAGGTTGAGATTATCCGCAGAGCTGCTGAACAGATAGCCCGGCAAATCGACCCGCCGCAGAAAACGCGGGCGCGGAGATTAGAGATTTAGGCAAGGGCAAAGACGGGGGAGTGTTTCGCGGGCCCGTCCCTCTTAACTTTATCCTGTTTTGTGCGCGGTAATGATTGTGTAGCTATAAGCGTTTACGGTAATTTCGCAATAGTCTTTGCGTATATACTAAATAAGCAAGAAGCTACGAACTGTCCGCAATTCGTAAAGACAATGTTTTCAGGCGATTATTCCCGCCGCACTCACTGCAAATGCCGTCGTGCAAAGAAAACGCGCCGCCACAATCCGAGCAAGTCCACCCTCTGCAATCACTGTCTAAAAATGCCGCAACACCTTTTTCTCCGGCGGCAACGCTGTTTTGAATTAAGCTGACATTATATCGTTTTATATAGCTTTTCTCCAAGTTTTTTATCAGCTTGCATGGGAAATCAGCACATTCAAAACAACGCATATAACCTTTTTCTTGCACACAGTTTTTTATGCTGCACTTTCGACAATGCTCCGGTATCCTTTTACCGGCATTGAGACATCCTCCGCATGATTTGGCATGTTTGCGTATGCCAACGTGCTTATAGCATACCGCACAATTCATGCCGCAAGGCGCAAGGCGCAAGCATATTATTGTCAATTTTATCCGGCATTTTCACAAGGCTACGCTCCCTGCCCGCCAATTTACTTTGTCCGCGCCAGAATCAGTTCAAGCAACTGCCCGTCGCTCATCTTTCCGTTTGCCAGTTCCAAGCCGATACGGACAACATCATCATCCGAAAAATCGGCTTCAATATGGTTCAATTCCAGCAGCACCAACATCAAGTAAGTACCAACGCGCTTATTTTCGTCCACAAACGGGTGATTACAGACAAGCCCGTAAGCAATTCGAGCGATTTTCGTCGCCACGGACGGGTACAGTTCCGCTCCGTCAAAAGTTTGAAACGGAGCGGACAAAGCGGAATCAAGCAAGCCCTCGTCCCTAATTCCGTCCAAGCCGCCCGTGCTGTCCAGCATTCGTTTATGCAGACGTTTAACCTGCTCTTTGCTCAGCGTGATCATTTCGCCAATTCTTCAAACGCTTTGATGTGCTTTGCCAAAATGTGCGAAGCCGCCGCGTCCACGCTCTCATTATCGGCTGCGGTGTCCTGATGGAACAGACCGTAATCCAAAAGAACATAGCGCGGCGCGTTATTTTTCAGGATTATCACCGTTCCCTTTTCGTCCACAAGGCGGGCGACCCTTGAAAAGTTTTGATTGGCTTCCGAAATGGAAACAAGGTTTTCTGCGTTGATGTTCATTTTCAACACCTCCGCTTATAATATAACACGTCGTTAGGATAAATGTAACCTAAATTTTAAATTTCCCCCATCCCGGAAATAGTCGGTTCTTTCCCAATTCAGTTGATATTTGCAGAACCGACACCCACTTTGAGGCTGTTTCAGAGGAAATTCAGGATGCAATCATACAGCTTTCAACCGATTTGGGAAAGAAACAAATAGTCCTTGACAGAACAGTCCGAATTGCCTCTAAAAAAAGTCATAACCGATTTTTGAGAGTTAATTTAGTCTTAATACCATGTTGTCGCCGAAATCTTTAGATAAGCCAAGCTCTTTTGATAAGCCAAGCTCTTTAGACAAGCCAAGCTCTTTAGATAAGCCAAGATCTTTAGACCAACCCCAAAAAGGCCTCCCCAAAAGCGCCTAGCAAGACTGATTGGACATTTTGCGCCTGTTTGGCGATATGGGCTTGATGGCGTATAATACTTTCAACAACCTAGAGCTTAGGCCTAAATTTACCTTGAAGCGCCCCTGGGTCTATAATCTTAGGCTGACCTAGGTTGCACGCCTGTATGGACGCTTTCCATGGCCATCGATCGTTTTTTTTCGATTTAATCAACTTGTCTTAACAACGCCACTGGTGATAAAATCATCATTCTGCCTAAAAAGGCAAGTAGGAAGTCAAGTAGGGAGAAACGATCGGTATTGACTAGGGTAATCGCTTTTGATGTCGGGACCAAACGGGTGGGCGTAGCCGTATCTGATCCTTTAATGATTACGGCTCAGCCGCTTATGACCATTGAGCGCAAGCCCCATGGGCAGTTTTTATATAAGGTAGCCTCCATAGCCGCCCAATACGAGGCCCAAACCGTAGTCTTGGGCCTACCAAGGCGCACTGACGGCACTTTGGGCCCCGAAGCCCAGAGGGTCCTGGCCTTGGCCCACGAGCTTAAAACCCGACTTAATCTTAATATCGCCACCTTCGATGAGAGATTGACCACGGCCATGGCCGACCGGGTCATGGCTGAGGCCGGTCTTAAAGGCGATGAGCGCCGAAAGGTCGTGGATAAAACAGCGGCTACGATAATTTTAAGTGGCTACCTCGACTCCCTTAAGGTGACCAAAAATGAGTGATAGAGGCAATCCGTTAAAAAAGCCCAAGCTCCCCGAAAAGGTCCGCACTGGTCCCAGCATAATTATTCGCATCTTCGGCTTCATGGGCTTAGCCATTGTTGTGGCCATTCTTTTTGCCTTCCTGGCTTTTCTAAAGTATAGCGACAATTTCCTGGCCCCTGAGGAAAAAAGCCGGGAGGTCTTAGTTGTTATCCCCCAAGGGAGCTCAAACACTCAAATAGCTGACCTCTTAGCTAAGGCCGGCGTAATCCGCTCGACCGACGCCTTTTTGTTGGCCATCAAAGTTCGCTCAAAAATCCGTAAGCCCGTTTCCATCAAGGCCGGCGAGCAAGCGCTCGATCCATCTTTGAGCGTTTGGGAAATCATCTCCCTACTTGAAAAAGGTAACTTTAAGTATTATCCCTTCACGGTGCCGGAGGGGAAAACTATTTACGATATCGCTCTTAGCGTGGAAGCCTCTGGCCTAGGCCGGGCCTCAGACTTTCTGGCCCTGTGCCGGGACCCGGTCTTTATCGGTTCTTTGGGCATCCAAGCCCAGAGCTTGGAAGGCTACCTTTACCCTGAGACATATAACTTCCCAAGAGGGACGCCGCTACGCTCCATCATTAAAGCTATGACCGATCAGTTCTGGCGGGTCTGGTCCCGCTACGAGGCCAAGGCAACTAGCCGCAACATGTCGGTCAACCAGGTATTAACCTTAGCCTCCATAGTTGAAAAAGAAACTGGCGCGGCCTCCGAGCGGCCCATTATCGCCACGGTCTTCTTTAATCGTCTGGCCAAAAAGATGAGGCTCCAAACTGACCCAACCGTCATCTACGGCTTAATGCCCAATTTTAACGGTAACCTCACCCGGGCTGATTTAGAGGCCCGGCATCCCTACAATACTTACGTCATCGACGGCTTACCACCCGGCCCCATCGCTAACCCCGGCGAGGAAGCCATTAAGGCCGTCTTAAACCCGGCCCCGGGCCGTTATTTGTACTTTGTCAGCAAAAACGACGGGACCCACCATTTCTCCGAAACCCTAGCTGAACACAACCGCATGGTCAATAAGTATCAGCGGGGTCGCGGCGGCTCTTAAGCCCGCCTAAGACCGCCCAAGCTCACCTATGTACCGTTCACCCACGCGAGGTCAGGATGCGCCACGGCATCATTAATACTAGCATCTTGGCCGAGACTGTCCCGGCTTTTCTGGTCAACTTGATGGTCTTCACCTTCATCTTGCTCATGGCCAGAATCATGTCGCTGACCGATCTGGTGATCAACAAGGGAGTGGGGGCTGGCTTGATGCTGAGGATCTTACTTTTGGTTCTGCCAAAGATGCTCTCCTTATCGGTCCCCATGGCCGCTTTGCTCGCCCCCTTAACGACCTTCCTGCGCATGAGCGTGGATTCTGAACTGACCGTTCTTAAAAGTTCTGGCGTCTCCCTCCACCAGCTCCTAACCCCCATAATCATCTTTGGCTTTGGGGCGGCTGCGCTGACAGCCCTCTTCTCCCTATGGCTGGCCCCATCGGCTAACCTTAGTTTCCGGGCTGAAATTTTGGCTTTAGCTAAGGCTAGAGCCGATCTGGCTATCAAAGAGCAGGTTTTTGTTAGAGATTTTCCGGGTCTTACAATCTACGTCGGGCAATTACCAGCCAATTCTGAAACCATGGCCAACGTCGTCATAAACGATCGTAGGTCCCCTTACGAAAACACCATCATCGTGGCCCGTAAGGGCTTATTGGATATCGATCCTAGCGAAAACCTTTTATTATTTCGCTTAACCGAAGGCGTTATCGATAGGTTTTACTCTGACCGCCAATCGGTTGACAGCATCTTCTTTGATACCTACGAGCTCAAAGTCTCCCCTGGAGCGGAATTTGAGGCGGAAAATCAGACCATGAGCATGGGCCGCCAGGATATGCCAACTAGCATGCTTTTACTTGAGGCTCAGCGCCGCCGCGAAGCCGGCTTAGGCTTCGCTAACTTCTTTGTCTTAGAGTGGCACCGCCGCTGGGCCTTCCCGGTGGCCGCTTTTTTGATGTCCATCATTGGCGTCCCCTTGGGGGCCAGCTTTAGGACCAAGGGCCGAAATTTTGGCTTATTTATTGGGCTCGTAATCTTCGTTCTCTACTACGCCGTCTTCTCCTTAACCTGGACCTTCGGGGAAGCCGAAGTTTTGCCGCCTCTCCCGGCCGTCTGGTCGTCAAATATCTTGGCTCTGCTCGTTACGTTACTTTTAATTAAAGATCTTAACCGCACTGCCGCAATCGATCCACGCGAAACCTTAAGGCGCCTTTGGCTGGCCATAAGCCGTAAATTTGGTCAAGGTAAACCTAGAGGAGCGGCTTTATGACCATAATCAGCCGCTACCTAACGGCCTTGTTTCTCAAGCACTTATGCATGTGCTTAATGGGCTTTGTGACCTTATACTTAGTCGTGGACTTTATCGAAAAGATTTCCGAATTTATCACCAGGGAAATCCCACTTTCTACAATCTTACTTTATTTTGCCGCCCAAATACCCAACGTCTTAATTCTCTTGGTCCCGGTGGCGGCTTTGGCCTCGGTTTTAATTAGCTTAGTATTACTAGCCAGAAATTCTGAGATCATCGCCTTTAAAGGGAGCGGGGTCAGCCTCTTTAGGCTCTCGCGGCCATTGGTGGGCTGCGGGCTATTTTTAACATTACTAATCTTTACCGTCGGAAACTTAGTTACCCCCATAACCTTTAGGATCACCAATGAGATCTGGGACGGTCAAGTCCGAGACCGCCGGGCCTCTGAGACGTCTACGGTAGAAAACGTCTGGCTCAAAGACGTTAGAATTTTCGAGCATCTTGAGTCTTACGACGAGGACCGAAACCTAGCCCAGGGCATTTCCATACTTTTTTTAGATGAAAACCTCGACTTAAGCCGCCGCTTAGAAGCTGAACGGGGATTTTTTTCGCCCAATGGCTTAAGGCTATTTGTCGTTAAAGATAAGACCTATCTCGAGGCCGACGGCCTTAGGCCGTCGAGCTTTATTTTTAACCTCCATGATGAGATGTTTCTCCCCGGTCACCCCACGCCCCCACCGGGCTTAGGCCGCCACACCGAGCAAGTTAGCGATGAGATGAACGTCACCGCCCTAGCTGAGGCCATCAAAAACCTCAAAGCCGAAGGCTTCAGTCCAGTGCGCCAGGTGGTCGATCTCCACTTTAAGTTTTCGGCGCCCTTTATCTCCGTCATCATGATCTTAGTGGGTCTGCCGATAGGATTTTGGCGAGAGAGAGGCGGTAGCGTAACCCTAGGTTTGGTTTTAGGGCTTATCCTCTCGTTTTTCTATCTCGTCACCCAAGAGGTTTCCCGGACCATGGGCTACGCCGGTCTCTTGCCGCCACTTATGGCCGCCTGGCTGCCAAACTGCTTCTTTGGCCTTTTGGGCCTTTATCTATTCTCACACTTAAGACAATAAGTTTAATTTTTAAGCCCCCTAAATCCCCTAGGAGATTACTTACGCGGTCAACATTAACGCGGCCCACTAACACCCCTTAAATTTTCCATCAAAATTTTGGCTTTTTTGCGGCCATAATTTACGTTATCCTTGACTAATAACCGGTCCAGGGTTAATATTGTTTGGCTAATCATCCCTGACCCTTTAGCCTAGATATCCCGGTCTGCGGCCCAAAAATGAACTAACCTTCCTCTCTGGTGGCCACCGATAGTCTAGTAGGGCGCCTTAGGCCCTTGGCCCAACCAGTCGAAAGGCCCGGTTCATGTGGTTTAAATTTGTCTTATTTTTGGCTACGACTGCCGCAACTGGTGACTAGCTAGGTAAATCTTGTATTAATATAATCTTTCATTGAGTTTCAATGTTGGAATTTTTTATTCTATAATTTAATTATTAACATTGACCCTCAATGAGCAACATTGAGGCTTAGGTCTGACCGGCCCCATTTCCCCCTCGACCGTAAGTCGGGGCGTCCACGGGTGATTTTATGAAAAAGTTTGCGTGGCTTTTAGCTATTCCCCTTCTGCTCCTTTGGAGCATCCAAGCTCAGGCCTTTAACATCTACATCCATCAATATATCGAGCACCCATCGCTCCAAAACGCGGTTGATGGTTTTAGGGATGTTTTAAAAGAGAGCGGCCTGGAAGTCTCGATTACGGAGGAAAACGCTCAGAACGATACGGTTGCCTCCCAAATGATTGTTTCTAAAATTATCGGCGCCAAGCCCGATCTGGTTTTAACTGTTGGCACCATGACCTCGGTTAACACGGTTAACAAAATTAAAGACATTCCCATTCTCTTTACTGCCGTAACCGATCCCGTCGACGCCCAGTTGGTAGCTAGCTTAGAAAAACCCGGGGCCAACGTTACCGGCACCACCGACATGACGCCCTTAGCCGACCAGATCGATTTAATCCGCCAGGTCCAGCCTGACGTCAAAAAAATCGGCGTCATCTTTAACCCCGGCGAAGCCAATAGCCGGGTCCAGGTCGACTTAGTTCTTAAGGCCGCCCAAACCATGGGCCTTACTATTCAAGAAGCCGTAGCTTCCGACAACGCTGGCGTCTACTCAGCCGCCCAAAATCTCGTCGATAGAGTTGACGCCATTTTTCTACCCACCGATAATACCGTCATCTCCTCCTATGAGAGCGTCCTTCAGGTAACCACCAAGCGCAATATCCCTGTTTACCCGGCTGAAGCCGATTCCCTTAAAAAGGGCGGGACAGCGGCCATATCCCTTAGCTACTACGAGCTGGGACGCCAGACTGGCCATATGGCCGTTAAAATCCTCAAAGGCGAGGCTAAGCCTAGTGATATACCGGTAGAGACCCAAGATAAGTTCGACCTGTATGTTAACTCCGATTACAATGAGAAGATTGGCCTGAAAGTTCCCCAAGCCGTTTTAGATCGGGCCAAAGAGATAAACGCGGATAATCCTTCTAAATAAGATTTTTCTGAACAAAAGTAAGTAGATAGCCAGTGACTTTTTACTCCTTTACCGGGGCCATAGAGCAGGGATTGGTTTTTGGCCTCATGGCCCTAGGGGTTTTTATTACCTTCAGGGTTCTTGACTTTCCCGATCTGACTGTAGACGGCAGCCTCCCCTTGGGGGCCGCCGTCTCGGCCGTCCTTATAACCAAAGGCTACAACCCTTGGTTCTCACTTGGGCCGGCTATGCTGGCAGGTTTTGTTGCCGGCATGATTACCGGCATATTAACTACCAAGCTCAAGATTCTCCACCTCTTAGCCTCCATCTTGACCATGACCGCCCTTTACTCCATTAACATCAGAGTCATGGGCGGACGACCTAATTTATCTTTGATAAATTCCACTACGGTCTTCGACCCCTTAAGGGGCGTGGTCGATAAGCTCGGCATCAATCCCTGGCTGACCTCCAGCATCCTCTTTTTGTTTTTGGCCTCCGTGGTGGTTATATTTATTATTTGGTTACTTAGAACCGAATTTGGCCAAGCCCTTCTGGCCACTGGCGACAATCCCGGCATGATTACCAGCTTAGGCGTTAACACTCACTTCACCATCGTCATGGGGGTGGGCCTATCTAACGCCTTGGTGGCTCTATGCGGGGCCTTAACGGCCCAAAACCAAGGCGCCGCCGAAGTTGGCATGGGCGTGGGGACCATCGTGGCCGGCTTGGCCTCAATCGTGGTTGGGGAGACCATCTTTGGCACCCGTAGGCTTACGGTTAGAATAATAAGCGCGGTCTTAGGTTCGGTTATCTACCGGTTAGCTATCGCCGTAGCCCTATCGGTTGACATCTTCACCCCATCTGATCTTAAGCTCATCACCACCATTTTGGTGATCGTCGCCCTATGCATGCCGAGAATAAAGGACCATTTTAGAAACCGTGGCAACCGCTCCAATGCTTGAAGCCTCAGAGCTCACCAAATATTTTAACCGAGGCACTGTCAATGAGGTCATGGCCTTAAACGGCCTAGATCTTACGGTTACGCCCGGGGAATTTATCTGTATCATCGGATCCAATGGTTCAGGTAAATCCACCCTCATGGGCTGCATCTCTGGTACGGCCCCACCTGATTACGGTAAGACTATCCTAAACTCCCAAGACATCACTTTATGGCCCGAATACAAGCGGGCCGGTCTCATTGGGCGAGTTTTCCAAGACCCTCTAGCCGGGACATGCGCCTCTATGAGTATAGAGGAGAACATGGCCCTAGCGGTCAGGCGTGGTAGGCGCCGGGGCTTCCGTAAAGGCGTAGGTAACCATGAGCGCGAGCTTTTCCGATCTACTTTAGCTAGATTAGAGCTAGGCTTAGAGAAGCGCTTAACCGACCCGGTGGGACTTCTCTCCGGCGGTCAGAGGCAATCTCTGACCCTTCTAATGTCCACTTTAATTCAGCCCAAGCTCTTACTTTTAGATGAGCATACTGCGGCTTTAGACCCCAAAACCGCAGGCTTAGTCATGGACTTAACCTGTAGCTTAGTTGAGCAAGAGCGTTTGACAACTCTAATGATCACCCACAACATGCAGCAGGCCATATCCTTCGGCCATCGCCTGATCATGATGCATCAGGGTAAGATCATCTTAGATTTTGACCAGGCCGATAAAGCTAGGCTTACGGTCCGCGACCTTATCCAGCAGTTTCACAGCGCAGCTATTGACTTAGCTGGCCATCTGTCAGACCGCTTGGTTTTAGGCTGATGAGCGCGCAAGTTAACGATAGCCATTTAAACTCCAATGAAAGAAACGTTAAAGAGGCCTACCTTCCTAAGCCAGAAGATCATGGCCCGGAGACACCTTACGTAAGCTTTCAAAAGTCTCTTAAGGCCGGCTTTCTGGCCGGTTGTCCGCTCTTACTCGGCATAGTACCCTTTGCCCTTATTTATGGGGCTGCGGCTAGAGATAGCGGGCTGACCTTTTTTCAGACCATCTCTATGAGCCTAACCGTCTTCGCCGGTTCCGCCCAGCTCATCATGGTTAACCTCTGGGCCCAGAAGGTTACTATCCCGATTCTCGCCCTAACTTGCCTAGCTTTAAATTTAAGACTTTTAATCTACGGAGCTTCTTTAAGCCTAAGGTTAGATCCACCAACAGGCCCGTTAGAAGCAGTAGTTCGATCTTACTTACTTACCGATGAAAGCTACGCCGTCAGCATGGTGGGCTTCTATAACCCCGGCTTTGGCTACCGGCGCTTGGCCTATTATATTGGTTCCGGTCTTCCCACCTGGCTTGGCTGGCAGAGCGTGGGCATAGTGGGGTACTTAGCCGGCTCAATTATGCCGGAGAACCGCCTGATAAGTATGGCCGTGCCTTTAATTTTTTTGGCTTTACTCATCTCTATCCTGCGGGCCTCGGGCTCTAATCGAGGGCCAAGACTTACCTCAGCCATTATTGCCGGCCTAGCCGCCGTGGCCTTAAGAGATCTCCCCCTAAACTTAGGTCTTTTGGCGGCCATAACTTTAGGGGTAGCTGGCGGTTTGGCGGCTGACTCCATCTTCCGCCCAAAAAGCCAAACAAGAGGCCAAAAATGAGTCAAAACTACTGGCTAGCCCTCCTCTTGGTGGCCCTTGGCACTCAAGTATTCCGCTTCATCTTTATGGGGCAAAGGCTAACGCCATCCCTTCCTGGCCCCATCAAGCGGGCCATGGATCACGTCCCGGCTGCCGTTCTAGCGGCCCTGGTCGTACCAGAATTAGTCTCTCTAGATAACCCTAACTTTCCAGCGATATTTGCCGCCCTTACGGCCATCGCGGCGGCCCTCATCTCCCGCCGCGATTTTCTAGCCATCGTCTTTGGGCTATTGGTTTACTGGATCTTAAGCTAAAGCCAAAAGATTCGGCCATTTACCCGCCCTGCCTAAGATCTAAGCTATAGCTCATTTATCCCCACCAAATGCGACCCAAAGCCTACCCGCCGTAGGAGCTAGCTTGTTATTTTAGAAGCTTTTCCCAAAGAGGCTTAAGATTATAGGCTACGAATCCTCACGTTACCGCAA
>JAITJB010000207.1 GCA_031279155.1 Deltaproteobacteria bacterium
GTTGACGTAATAAATCAATAGACATGACTTATTACATCAATAGCCGGCGGCTATTTATTCTGTCATCCGCATGGCATATGGCTTCTACGGCTGGGGGCCATTAATTCTGTCGTCAGCCGCATGACATATGACGTCAACTAACATGACGTAATAGATCAATAGACATGACTTATTACGTCAATAGCCGGCGGCTATTTGTTCTGTCACCCGCTTGACATGTGCCTTCTACGGCTGACGGATAGTCATTCAGTCATCAGCCGCACGACGTATGACGTCAACTAACTTGATATAATAAATCAATAGACATGACTTATAACGTCAATAGCTGCCGGGTATAAATTCTGCCAGCTGCATGGAATATGACGTTTACGGCAGATGGCTAATCACCCCTCATCAGCCGCTTGACTTATAACATCAACTGACATGATTTTATAAGTCAATACGTGTGACATATTACGTCAACCTCCGAAGATATTTTGTGTTGCGAGCTGAACCAATTTTCTCAATCACATCGGACATAAGCATTGAGGCCATGACCGCTTCCACAGTGGTCGGGCTTAAATCTGGGAGATATTGCAGACCTCGCGCTTACTTATCGGGAGGAGACTATCTTTTCGTCAATCAACTATGACCAGAGATTTAATAAACAAGAAACTCTTCATTTTCTTGTCCGCTTGATTCTCCTGGCTTTGGGCTTTAAAACCGTTCAAAGCCAAGCAGCGCACCCCAAAGGACGGTCCGGTCTTTACATAGAGCTACCAAACCAGGTTTGCGTTATTATCGAGCCAAAGTATTGTTCGAGAGAAACTAAGGCCGCCAAAGAGATTATTGACTTAGCTCTGGCCGTTTATGAAGACGCTAACGGTATACGTGTTAAGGGGCAATTTGCCTGAAGTAAGCTCGGCTTAAACTAAAACCGCTCTTTGTTGGGCAGGCTCTCTGTTGGGCATGCTATCGGTTATGGCTGTTGGTGATAGCTGTCAGGCATGCTATCGGTTATGGCTATCGGGCATAGCTGTCGATTATAACCCCGTTCTGTCGCGGTCCGTTCCTTGTCATCGTGTTCCTTGTCATGGCCTCGTTTATCACGTCAGATTTTTAGTCGCTTATATGGCTCCAAAAACCTGTTTGTTTTAGTTTGTATGTAGCACGCCTCCTTAAGTCCTCAATGATGAACTCATATCCCGCACGCCTCGTCAAAAATCCAACCAAATATTGGTTAAGATCTTGACCAAACAAAAAGTTACAAACTAAAAAGGCTTGAAAGACAAAATCAGGTTTTTTTTGTGGCCAATAAACTTTCAAGCCTCAAAACGAACTAGGCTATCTAGACGTCTTTCAGACGGCTAAAAAGTTCTTCCATTGTGATCGGCATTTGTACATTATTTTTTGACCATCAGCATTTTATCGGCAGCCGTATTGTGATAAGATTAATGATTGAACTGTCCTAGCTAATGGACAGAATAAAGGCAACCAGTCAGAGCAATTATAAAGACAAAACTATCATTGACCAATGGACCCTATTGGACTTTAGTGCACTTGACCTGGCATTTTCATGAGCTTATTGTTTTCGGAGAGCCCTTAAACTTTGCCCACCGAGTTTTCACCATCTCGCCCTGAAGGCGGTCGCCAGCCATTTGAACGAACCCCGACCGATGGCGCCGTTCGGCTTGCCAACCGGACGGGGCTCGACCTCCAGGACATATTGTCTGTGGCCAAGGAGATCGCCAAAGCTCTGTCCGCTTTCAGGGCCCCGCCGGGCTTTACGTCTGAGTCGGCCCTTTTGGAGCCAGTTCTGACCAGCGATATGGTTAAAGCCTTGGGGGCGGCAAGCTTATCGGAGTACTTTCAAAAGACGCCCCACTTAAGGGAAATACCCGAGGTCACACCTGAACCGGCCCTGCGAGCGCTCCCTAGGGGTACAGACGCCCTGCGCGAAGCCTTGACAGCTGTCAACCGACGCCTAAATCAAATCCAAAAAAGTAGTAGGCGCTCGGATTTGGGTATGGAATCGGAAAAATCCTACCTCACAGCTTCAAAAGTCGCTTTAAACCGCGCCTCAGGACTTGTGCCGAGACTTAAAGAGCTAGTTGAACAGTGGCCCCGGGATATCCGGAGCCTTTATCAGGAATCTAAGGCGCTATCTGACGCTGTCAATCATTTATTAAAATCCCCCAACGATCTTTATGAAGACTCCAATGTCTCCGACGGCGTAGCCTTAACTAGCTTGACCTCGGATCTGAAAGCCGATCTTAACGACCACAAAAGGATCTTAAAACACAGACTCTCCTGGTGGGCGACCTTAAAGGATTTTATAGATGAGGTTGAGAGCCTATTTTCGGCTTTGAGCTTAGATGAGGACGACCGAGCCTGGTCTCCCTTAATGGCGAGACTCACTACCCGTTTAAACACCTTGGCCGAAGACCACCGGGAATTAATTCGCAAACAAGCCGATAGCCTTAAGCGCGTCTCTCGCAGTCGCGATAAACTACTAGCCGCAGAAAAGGAAATATCCGGGGAATACGAGACGGTCCGGCGCCACCGAGGCGAACTTTTATCTGACCAAATTCGAATGCTCTTGCGCTCGGTTTTAATGCGCAGGCGAGAGCTCGCTACCGGCTACCAGATCCTCCCAGGCTTAGTGGGCCGCCCGGCTTTTCTTGAGAAAGCCTTTTTGTATTCTGCCGTAACTTTAGGCCGCGTTCAGGCCATGGCCGAAGAAATGCAGATTTCTTTGGCCCGCTTCAACGGCCGCAGGTCTTCGACCTGTGACATCCGTTCTATGGCTCAGGAAATCCTTTCGGCGCCCGATCGCAGTACCGAGTACCGCCAATATCTAGATCGGGCCCGAAAGTGGATGGTCTCACTCGCCAATTTAGTTAAGCGTAAGACGGCTGAGGCGAATCAGTTACAGGCTTCTACAGCTCAAAACCAATATGGCGAGCCAGATTTAGCTATTAGCCGCTCAGATGACGATCTTGACCGCCAGCTTAGGGCCGTGGAGTCCGAACAGCGCAGCTTAGATGATTCTTTATTGGAAGCTAAAAACGATCTGGTGACCACTGGTCGCCATAAATTTGAGATCATCAAATGCCTCCAAAAAGCCCGAGACGGCATGGCCCGCTCTCAGGCCAAGCGCAAGAGCCTTGAAGGCGAGCTTAAAGAAGTTACCGCCGAATTAGCCGCTGTTAAAAGACGCCACCTTAGGTTAACTGAGTACTATAAACGCGATAGGCAGCTTCTTAAAGAGGCGGAGTTAAAATACAAAAACTTAACCGAAGCTAGATTAGTCGATCGTAAAACGGCGAAAGATTTTCTTGACCTAAAGGCTCAGCTGACTTCAGCCAAAGAAGCTCATAAAGCCTCGATTAACGCTTTGGATGAAGAGCGCCGGGATCTTTTTACCGCCCAAGTGCGCTTAAATAATGAGATCGATGAGCTTAAAGGTCGTGAGGCTGGTCTGACCGTTGAACTATCCGGTCGCCAAGAAGAGCTCAAAGAAGCCACCCGCATCCGCAACCAGCTCGGTAACGTCATCACCGAATACCGCGCTCAGTTAGACCGCTTAACTATAGCCCACAACGCCCTCAAGGCTTCCTGGCGCCGTCGCGGCAGGCTTCTAGCCGAGGGCGAGGCCGAACGCGAGGCCCTCCAGGGCGCCTTAGATCGCCAAAAACAAAACCTGATATCTCTGGTCACCAAGCGCCAAGAACTGATGGCCGAGTTGGGTGAGTTTAGGCTTAAGCTTGATAATTTAAGCCAAGAAAAATCCAGCCTCTTAGAGGAACTCGATAGGGTCCGCCGAGAGGCCAGCTCACGGGCCGAATCGACCGGTCAGTTAGAGCGCGAGCGCCAGGCCCTATATGAAGAGTTAGAGCGCGTAAGATCTGAAGCGGCTTCGGCTACTAGCGAAGCCCACAGGCTTGGTTCGGAGTTAGAAGATCGCCATAAAGAAATCGATGACGATCTCATACCCTTCATTCGGCTTTTAGCCATGACCGTCTGGCAGAGTCAGTCTTACATGGAGCAAGTCAGAGCCGATAATGAGGCGGCCTTAGACAATCAGCGCAAAGAATTTCAGGCCAGGGAAGCCTCGGTTAGGATCGAGGGCGCGACTAAAGAGATAGATTACTTAGAGCTGCTTTCAGTTAGAGATAAGCAAATTGGCGATCTCAGAAACGAGCGAGACGCCCTCAAAGAAGATTTAGAATCGATCCGAATCAACTCGGTCGGTAGCGATGAAGAACTAGTCAAGCGCTCCTGGCTCTGCCATCAGCTTTCGGTGGCCTTTACCACCATGAACCTAAGATCTGAGCGCTTAAAGCGCGGCTTAAAAGACTTTAGGACCAAGGCTAGGAGCCAAAAGGAAGAGTCGGAAAAGATCAAAGCCGAACTTGAGTCCCTTATCCAGAGCCAAGCTCAAGCTTTAGCCGATCATAAGAGTTATCTGGCCACCTTGGTGCCCATAGTCGGGTATTTCTTGGATAGGGGATCGGATTTTTGGGCTGCCGAAGGCCGGGAAGACGCCCGAGACGCGGCTCTCTTCTTTATGACTAGAGAAAACGCCAAATTGGCCAAAGAGCTTGACGACATTAAAGTTGAGCGCCAAGGCTTATTTGCCGACCGCCGCAACCTATCAACTGTCTTTGAGTCCATGAGGCGTAAGCTTGAGGATCTAAAACCCTTGGTGGAATTCTTAGTAGTTAAGTTCGCTCAGACCACCTCCCAATTAGCTGTGGTTATTGGCGAGCGAGATAGCCTAAGGCGTGATGTTGAAACATTATCGATGGCTCTGACCTCATCTTCTTTTTCTGATAATGGGACTACTACCGAGCTATTAACCGACGGTAATGATCAAAGCCAGGCGCCAGAGCGGGCCCGCTTTGAGGTGGCAAGATTATCTGCTGAAAACCGAAGCTTAACCGAAGCCGTTAGAAGGGGTATAGAGGAGCTTGAGAGACACCGCTCGGGCTTAAGAATTCTCGAGGGCGAGAAAAAAGAATTAACCTCTAGCTTAGAAGACCGTGAAAAGCTCTTGTCTTCGGCTCGTCAGACCTGCTCGAAACTCGAAAAAGATCGCGAGAAACTCTTAAGCTCAATCGAACGGCAGGCCCTCGATCTCAACTTGGCTAAGACCGAAGCCAGCCGCCTGGCCCAAGAGCGCGATCAACTCAAAAGCGAAGCTAAAAAGAGAGCCGAAGAATTCGGGGCTCTCCAAAGCCGTTTGACTGAAATGCAAAACCACAAGCCTCAGTCCGATGGTAGGTTAGAAGCCGCTTGGGCCGCCATGACCTATCTGAGCTCTAAGGCTGGCGACGCCATGGGTAATCTCCAAAATAAGCTCGACCGCCAAGCCAGAGAACTTGAGTCGACGGCCAGCGAACTGAGAACTAAGGAAGCTGAGATTAAGCGCTTAGAAGAGCGCCAGGATAGCTTATCGCTCATGTTCTGGACCATGCTCTCCTTAACTATCGAGGGACAGGGCCCAAATTCTGAGGCCTTAGTAAGCTCTGAGGAATCTGAAATCTCCGGTAATTCTTTAGCTTTAGAACCGGCCCCCGCGCCCGATATCGTTATCGCCCATGGTAAACAAGGCTCCACAGCTAGTGGTTTTAAAGCTAAAAATGACTCTGACGCCTTGGGGCTGGCTCAATCTCCCACTGATGGTTTTTTACCCAATCAGATTTCTGAGCCCGATATTTCCGCCCTCGATGACGGGGGCGAAAATTTGTCTCAAGAAGAAAATAGTACTATTGACTTAGACGATCTAGATTCCAACGTCACTAGCGAGACTAGTGGTAGTAATGCCGCTAGTGGTAGTAATGCCGCTAGTAGTAGCGCCGCTAGTGGTAGTAGCTTAGAAGCCAATGAAGCCCATGAAGCCCATGAATCCCATGAATCCAACGAATCTAATGAAGCTCATAAATCCAATGAAGCCAATACCCAATCAGATGGCGACCAAAAGGGCGGCTTGGGCGGTACTTTCTTAACTGACCTTCGCAAGTCCGCTAGAAGGGGAATATTATCTCTTTTTCTGACCGGTGGTTTAGTCTTTCTCCTACCTGAATCATTGGGCGCCATTGCCGATAAAAATGAGACCTTGGATTTAGGCGGCCCGCAGACCCCCATGGTCTTAGATACGCCTAAAGTAAGCCAGCAATCAGCCCCGCCAACCAGATGGGGCTCAAGGTACTTAGGCCGGACCTTAGATCTCGGAGCTTTGGATTTATCGGCCCATAGCCTTTCAAGCCAAAAATCTAAATTAAGTGATCCAACTAGTCAAAAGTCGTTTGGTCAGAAGATAGATCTGGAGGGGCAAGGAGTTTCGTTGGGATCTTCTTTGGGTTCGTCGGTAGGATCTTTAAAAGGCTCTTTCCAAGGACCTTTAAATGGATCTCTAAAAGCCGTCTCGACTTTCCCGAAGCCGCCAGTAGCGGGCTCGCCAGGGGCTTTCCGGCCTTATTTTATGATTTCTGAGCTCAATATATCTGACGATAGCTCTAAAAATGTCGCTAATAAGTCCGGCAATTTAGAGGGTTCTTTGCAAGGCACTTTGCAGAGCTCTCTAATAGGCTCTTTAGATGATCCTTTAGATCAAAAGAATGCTGCCAGCGCTGCACCCAAGGCTCAAGGGCCTTTAAAGACCATCAGTTCCTTAACTGAGCCCTCGCCCCTGGAAGAGGTCATCCGCCAGAAAGTCAGCCTTCAGGCCGAGCGCTACAATCTGCCCCCGGATTGTTGGGTAAGGCTTATCCAGCGAGCTTATGGACCGGAAACCACCATCTCGCTTTCGGAGTTAGATGGCGATATGGCCCCCATAAAACTCTTAGCCCCCCATATGGCCGCCTTTTCGCAGGCCTTAGCCAGGTGCAATCAGATTAGCCATCTCTATCCGACCATTCTAAAGACCGCCGCCTCTTTTGACTATGAGGAGGGGCCATATTGGGACCGACTGTTCGCTTGTTTTCTGGAAAAAACCCTAAGCGAACGGGAAGCTGTTTTGGGCTTAGCTTGCCGCCTTGAGCGCAAACCCTCTCTGCGCCTAGCTATAAAGCCAGAGTACATAGGTCAATTTAAGCCCATTGAGGTCTTCGAGAACTTGGGACCAGATAGGGCCGTAGATTTTCTGACCAGCCAAATTCGCTCTGAGTGGCCTGGCCTTAGGAGCCCAAAGAGGCACATCCCCAGGGGCCATGAGCCTAAGAGGCTGGCTAGCGATCTGATCGTTTCGGCTAAACTCTTTGGTCTTCCAAGGACCCTGGTGGTGGTAGTGGCCCACGATAATTTTAAGAGCTCATCTATCTGGCCTGACACTTTAGCCGTCCACCAGAGGGCCAAGGTTTTGACCTCCCAAATCTGCCTAAACCTTCAAGCCTGGGCTAGCGATAAGCCGTTTATGTGCGAGCTGGAAAACATGGCTTCCCGGCAGCTCCGGGGCCGCGAAAGACCGGCTAGCGTCCTTCAAGAGTACCTAGCCTTTTTAAACTACCTCAACTGTAACCTAAACCCTGTCAGATCCCTCTTCGGGCCGCCGGCCCCGAGTTCCAATCTAGCTTGAGAGAAAAATGTCCGATATATTAATTAAGCCTCTTGCGACCTTAGCCATAGGCTCGGTCCCCTTTGCCACAACCGATGAGGCCTTAGATTTAATGGCCTCCAATTTAGATATCCCCGCCCATCCCCAAATGGTCGCCCTGACCCCTTGGGAGGATATGCTACTTTCGGCAACTTTTGGCCTGCCGGCCATAAAAATCGATCCAAACAACAACATAATCGTAGCCGCTAGCGGTCGCGAAGAAGCCATGGCCGAGTTCTACGAGAAATACTATAATAATGATCTCTCGTTTTTAGACTTAGATGAGCGCTCAAGCTGCGGTTTTAACGCCTTTATGGCCCGGGCTAAGAGCGATCCCGATTTTGGGCGAGTTGCTCTTAAAAGCCAGATTGTCGGTCCCCTGACCTTTGGCCAATCAGTTAAGGTTGAAGGCGGCAACAACTTAGTAGATGACCCGGCCTTACTGGAAATCGCTTCACTGGCCATGGGGGGCCGGGCGGCTAGAGTGGCCTTACAATTTCGGGAATTGGGCCGCAATCCGGTGGTTTTTCTCGATGAACCCGGGCTAACTGGTTACGGCTCAGCTTTTTCTACTCTAACCCCTCAGACCGTACTGTCGGCCTTAGGCGCGGCGGTGACCGCCGCGAAAGCCCAAGGCCCGGTTTTAGTGGGCTGCCACGTCTGCGGCAACACCGATTGGGGCCTTCTGACTAAAGCCGGTCTGGACATCATAAATTTTGACGCCTTCGAGTTTCTAGAGGCCGTCTGTCTCTACCCTGAGCCCATCGAGGCTTTTTTGGAGGGTGGGGGCGTTTTAGCTTGGGGCGTGGTCCCAACTCGGGATTTTGACGAAAGCATTACGGTTGACCGCTTAACCTCTATTGTTCGGGAGGGTTGGCGAGTGCTGGCTTCTAAAGGCGTAAACTTACGCCTTTTAAAAGAGCGCACTTGGCTGACCAGCGCCTGCGGCTTAGGCAGCTTGACCACCTTACAGGCCAAAGGAATACTTGAGATCCTACCTAAGGTTTCTTTAGAGCTAGCTAAAGATCTCAACTAAGAAAACTCCCAATAAATTTTTTTTAAGCATCGGACGCCAAATGATCTGGCTATCCTCAAAGCCGGGCCTATACTAATACCCCTAGGTTTTGAGGCGTACAGATAGTATGTCGCGTACGGCCAGTGTGTCGCGTGCAGCCAGTGTGTCGCGTGCAGCCAATTAGCCGGCGCTTGTTTTAAGTTATTTACGTTTCAAGTTATTTACGAGCGATCGAAAAGAGAGCCGCAGATTAAAACTCTATCTTTAAGCCTCTCGACCTGTGGAGAAACTAGCCAGGTGGGCTAAGAAGACAAGCGAAAATGTCCTGGTAAGTTTTTCAGCGGGAAAGAGATATCAAGGCCTTTTATCAACTA
>JAITJB010000261.1 GCA_031279155.1 Deltaproteobacteria bacterium
AATTTAAATTTTGTTTCGTATAAATTTGATCTAAATATGTGTCTTATTGTTTTTTCCCACGACTTGGTAGCCAGATTTTTCGTCAAGTTGATTTATCGAACAAGTTTTATCTTTTTAGTCCAGATTTTAAAGTGGTAGAATTCGACCACTTTAAAATCTAGGCCAGACCACGTCTAGCTTTGGGGCAGGGAAGGGACTAATTTTATGCCTCAGATCCTCAGTTTTGGCCGGGCCGGCCAAAAGATGTCATAAATAACCCTTGGTTAGCTGAGGCTTTTAATGGCCTATGGTGTTTTGGCCGACCAAAAATCACCCAATTTCTGATTTTTAGCACCTAGACTTACGTTAACTAGCTAGCGTAATTAATGCTAATAAACATCATAATAAAAAAATTCTTCTATTTTATCGGACAATGTTTCTGGACTTTGACGGCTGGTGAGAGTATAATGCCAGTTAGCCGTTTTCAGGTTGCCTCTTTCCTCCAGCCCATCATTCCCCACTCGATCGTTATAGGGCCTATTGATTAATTCCGGGTTAAGTATGCCAAATGTCTGGCCAAGTTTCAAATAATAAATATCGTCCCTTCCAGTTGGTCAGTCCCTTCGAGCCCCAGGGCGATCAGCCCCAAGCTATTATGCAGCTTACTGAAAACATCCGCGACGGGGCCCCGGCCCAGGTCCTCTTGGGGGTGACGGGTTCGGGCAAAACTTTTACCATGGCTAATGTCGTGGCCAATATCGGTAAACCCACCTTGGTATTGGCTCCCAACAAGACCTTGGCCGCCCAGCTCTACGGGGAGTTTAAGTCCTTCTTCCCCCACAACGCGGTTGAGTATTTTGTGTCTTATTACGACTACTACCAACCCGAAGCCTACATCCCGCAGTCCGATACTTTTATTGAAAAAGATAGCCAAGTTAACGACGCCATTGACCGGATGCGCCATTCGGCCACCCGCATGTTATTTGATCGCCAAGACGTCTTAATCGTAGCTAGCGTCTCTTGTATTTACGGCTTAGGCTCGCCCGAGGCCTATCAAGCCTTGATGCTCCACCTCCAAGTAGGGGTAGAGAGATCGCCAGAAAACATCATCGCTAAATTGGTCGAGATGCAGTACGAGCGCAACGACTACGATTTTTTTAGAGGCGTCTTTCGGGTTAGGGGCGACGTCTTAGAGATCTTTCCAGCCTACGAGGAGAGCGAAGCCATTAGGGTGGAATTTTTTGGCGATACCGTTGACCGCTTGAGTTTAGTAGACCCCTTAACAGGTAAAGTCCTAAAGTCTGTTTCCGAATCCATGGTCTACCCTGGCAGCCATTACGTCAGCACCCGCCAAAACCTCGAGCGGGCTATGCGGGAAATCAACTACGAACTAGAAGAAAGAATCCGGCAGTTAACGCAGAACAATAAGCTCGTAGAGGCCCAGCGCTTAATGCAGAGGACGAGATTTGATCTCGAGATGATGAAAGAGCTCGGCTGGTGTCACGGCATTGAAAACTATTCCAGGCACTTAACTGGCCGCAGCCCAGGGGAGCCGCCGCCGACTTTACTAGACTACTTTCCCAAGGATTTTCTGTTAATTGTCGATGAGAGCCACATCGCCGTGCCCCAGGTGCGGGCTATGTGGCACGGCGACCGCAGCCGCAAGACGACCTTGGTGGAATACGGTTTTAGGTTGCCATCGGCTTTAGATAACCGCCCGCTATCGTTTGAAGAATTTAATAAGCGCTTATCTCAGGCTATCTACGTTTCAGCTACCCCGGCCGACTACGAGCTCGATCTCTCTAACGGCTTGGTAGCCGAGCAGCTCATCCGGCCAACCGGCTTAACCGATCCCCCGATGATCTTTAAGCCGGCTCAGGGCCAAGTAGACGATCTGGCCGTTGAGATCCGAAAGCGCACTAAAGTAGGCGAACGGGTTTTAGTAACGACTTTGACCAAGCGCATGAGCGAAGATCTGACCACTTATTTTAGCGAAAAAGGCATAAAGGTCCGCTACCTCCACTCCGACATTAAGACCATCGAGCGAGTGGAGTTACTAAGAGACTTGAGGCGCGGCGAGTTTGACGTCTTGGTGGGGATAAATCTCTTGCGCGAGGGCCTAGACCTTCCGGAAGTCTCCTTGGTGGCCATCTTGGACGCCGATAAGGAGGGCTTTTTGCGCTCGGCTCGCTCGCTCATCCAGACCTGCGGTCGGGCGGCCCGCAATGCCGCCGGGACGGTTATTTTATACGCCGACCGGGTTACGGCGGCCATGGAGACGGCTAGAAACGAAACTGAGCGCCGCAGGGAAAAACAGCTGGAATACAACCGTCTCAACAACATAACGCCAGAAACGATCAAAAAGAATATCGACGATATCATCGATACCGTCTGGGAGGCTGACTACCCAACTATCTCTAAAGCCCAGGTAATTAATGACGATAACGAAGTGCCGCCTGAGGAGATCCCGAAGGTGCTAAAGGCTTTGAAAAAAGAGATGCGCAAGGCCGCCGACAACTTGGAATTTGAGAAAGCTGCGGCCATCCGCGATAAGATCCGGACCTTAGACGCCGCCGCCCTGGCCCTAGGATAGGTGAGTATGCTCTGGAAGTACCGAAATTACGATAGTGATCTAGCTAAAAAGCTAGCCTTTGGTCTAGATAAGCCGATTAAAATTGGCGATTTCTTAGCCGGCAGAGGTTTTAAGGACGTAAACGAGGTCCGGCGATTTTTAGCCATCGACCTCAAAGAACTGTCCTCCCCTGAAACCATGCCGGGCATGGATAAGGCCGTTGAGATCTTGCTTAAGGCCCATTTAGATAATAAAATCATAGTCATAAGCGGCGACTACGACGCCGACGGGCTCACCGCTACGGCCCTCTTAAAACGGGTCTTAGAACCCTTAGGCTTTAAGGTCTTAACCCGCATCCCCCACCGCTTAGAGGAGGGTTACGGCCTGACCCAGGCCGCCGTTAACGAGATGGCCTCTTGGGGGGCTAATTTAATCATCACCGTCGATTGCGGGGTATCGGACTATGAGGCCATAGCACTGGCCAATCAATTGGGCTTATCGGTCATCATCACCGACCACCATGAGCTCCCCCCTAAGCTCCCTGAGGCGGCGGCTATCGTTAACCCTCACTTAGGCGGCGGCTGGGAGACCTACCCCTTAGCCGGGGTAGGGGTGGCCTTTATGCTGGCCTGGGCGGTTAGGAAGGCCTTTTTAGAGCGTAAGCTGGTTTCTAGCGCGCCTTCGATGGTTGAAAATCTCTCTTTGGTGGCCTTAGGCACCATTGCCGACATGGCCCCCTTAGTTGGCGTTAACCGAACTTTAGTCTCCCACGGCTTAAACTTTTTAAGCGCAACACAGTGGCCGGGCTTGGTGGCCTTAAAGAAAAATCTAAGGCTCAATAACCATAGCCGCCTGACCGTTCGGGACGTGGGCTTTAAGCTGGCCCCTAGGCTAAACGCCGCCGGGCGCCTAGGGAGCTCGGCTCCGGCTTTGGGCATCTTAACCACCTCCGATCAGGTTGAAGCCTTAGATCTGGCCAGGCAATTAGATGAGCTAAACCGCCAGCGCTATGAGACCCAAGCCAGATTAGTTGAAGAGGCCTTAGAGATGCTCGAGCATGAGGTCGTCTCAAGTAGTCTATCAGTGATCTTAGCTAAAGAAGGCTGGCCTAGGGGCGTCTTGGGCTTAGCGGCCTCGAGGGTAGCTGAGAAATCGGGTAAACCTACGATTATGTTTACCATTGAAAACGATGTCGCTATTGGAAGCGGCCGGACGGCGCGGGGATTTAATCTTTTTGAGATATTAACTGAGGTTAGAGATATTTGCGTCTCTATGGGCGGTCACAGCCAGGCCGCTGGCCTAAAGGTCAATTTAGATAGACTCGAAGAATTCCGGGAGGCCTTCGAGAATGCGGCCAGCCATCAGTCCGGGGCTGATACGGAAAACGAGACAGAGCTTTTAATCGATCTAACATGCAAGTTATCTGAGCTCTCACTATTGGCCGATCATTTTTCGGAGTTTGAGCCCTTCGGTCAGGCCCATCCCTCACCGGTCGCGGTCATCAAAAACATCAAGGTCTTAGATAGCGTTGTTAAGGGGCAAAAGCTCTCCCTTAGGGTTTCTGACGGCTTTAGCCGCCAGCATCTTTCCGGCTTTAATCTGATCTCAAGGGTCGATGAGGTGGGGCCGATAATGCACCTAGCCGTAGTCTATGAGCCTGACTCGGCGAGCTCAGATAAATGGTGCTTGGTAGATTTTATAAATCCCTTTCAGGAGAGCTTAATTGAAGACGAACCCCCCTTCTGATAGTAAGCAATCGGCTATTTTAGAAGTCGAAAAGTTACTAGCTCTAAATCAAAGCGATCCCGATCTCTGGGCCGAGCTAGCCAGTCTTCTTTTGGGCTCAGCTAACAGCAATCAAGCTAGGAGCTACCTTCAAAAGGCCCTATTACTTAACCCATCGCACCTAAGGGCTAACGATCTTTTAAAGAGTTTAGAGGCCGCGCCCAAGGGCGATAGCCCCCCAAGTGGGGCGAGATCTGAGCCTAAGTCTGGATCGCCAAATAGCGCTCAAAATAGCCCTCAGTCTGGCTCCCAAAATATCCCTCAGCCAAGCTCCCAGCTTGGGGCTAGAGCCAAAAACGCCCCGGAGCCTTCGGGTCAGGTTGAGCCAATTAATCTTCTTTGGTGCCTTTCCCCGGATAAAGACGATGAGGTCGCCTCGCTTTTGGGTTTTATTGCCAAAATGGCCAAGGTAACTCGCGTCGTCAGCCTAAACTTTGACGCCTACTATCGAGCCTTGGTTAGTAGTAAAGAGCCGGTTATCATAGAGGGGAGCTCACCTTCCATTGAGCGGGTTTTCGCTGAGAGCGGACTTTTTTCTGGCCGCAAGGTTATCTGGCGCTTAGGCTTAGAAGACATCTTAAACGAACCCTGGGTCAATTACGATCTATCATTGGTAACCGATGTCGTCGTTGAAAGCCCCACTTTACGGGGCATTTTAATCGATCGCTTAAAGGCCCGCCAAAAGAACCTGACCCCTGGAACCAGGCTCCACACCCTAAGGCGACCGGTTAATTTTTCTTTGCTGTCGCCCAATCTGGCTACCAGTTCCGCTACCAATCTGACTTCCACTTCTGCTTCCACCTCTGCTCCTACTTCGGCTTCCACTTCGGCGCTCGATATTTCTAGCTCAAAAGATAAACCAAAAATGCCGGCCATCTTAGCCGCCCCCGGGCCCCACGGTCCCTGGTCAGGGCTTATGGAGGTTATGGCCGCCTATAGTCTCCTCTTTGAGCGCGATGACCGAACTGAACTCCACTTAAGCGGCCCCTTAGGCGGGGCGGCCTTTGAGTTGGCTTTGGCCTACTACCTAACCGGAAAACCTTTTGCCTCTAAGGTCTTTATCACCCGCGAGAAAGTAAAGTTAGGCTCATTTTTGTTAGGTAAAACCCACTATTTGGCCTGTCCTTTGGTTGCTGGTGGGCCCGGCTTAGTTGAGGCCCTCTACCTCGGATTGATACCCTTAGTTAAAGACGCCCCGGGCCTAGCCGATTTGATGGATATTAACCTCGCCTGGCGCACGTTTGGCCAACTTTTAGATCGTTTTGAAACCCTAAAGTCTTTCGAGGAAACCAAGGCTTTAGAAGATAACAAGACTTTTGTAAAAAATACCTTTAGCCCGGATATCTTTGTCCAGAGCTTACTTTCTATTTTGCGATCAAGCTAAGATGATTTTCATGTTTAAGGTGGGTTATGAGTCCATTGCCCCAAAGCCTTCAAGAAAATTTGGTCAAAGAGGCAGCCACCAAAAATTTTGGCTATCCGCTGGCGGCTCTGGTCGGACAAGAGGAGATGTTTGCGGCTTTGATCTTTTTAGCCGTCGATCCCAATATCGGCGGCGTCTTGTTGATGGGAGAAAAAGGCACGGCCAAATCCACGGCGGCTCGGGCCCTAGCTGAAGTAACGCCTCCATTTTTAGCTCGCGACTGCCCCTTTAACTGCCGGGCCGATCAAGTTGAAAACTGGTGTGACTCATGCCGCCGTAGTCCCGGCCCCTTTAAGATGGTCAGCCCGCCCCTTAAGACCGTGCCCTTGGGCGTAACCGAAGAGAGGCTCTTGGGCGGTCTCGATTGGGAGAAGACGGCAAAGGGCGGAAAACCCGTAGTTAGGCCTGGACTATTAGGGGCAGCCAATAACGGCCTCATCTATATCGATGAGGTCAACTTATTAGAGCCATCTTTGGCTCACTTAATGTTAGACGCCGTTTCCAGCCGAAAGGTAAGAGTAGAAAGAGATAGTTTCTCCCTCTACCACCCCTCCAATGTGGCCATGCTGGGCTCCATGAACCCCGAGGAAGGCCCCTTGGGGCCGCAATTGGCCGATAGATTTGCTTTAACCGTAAGACTAGCTAGCGAAAAAGATCCCCTCATTCGCGCTGAAATAATCCGGCGCCGCCTGGAATACGAGCAAAATCCTAAAGCCTTTGTCGAAAAGTACCAAAGCCAAAGCCTAAATCTTACTGAGAGAATTTCGCGGGCCAGATTAATATTACCCTCCCTAAGCCTAAGCTCAGGCGCTCGCATAGAAGCCTCGCGTTTAGCCTTAGTAGCTAGGGCGGCTGGCCACCGAGCTGAACTTGCTCTCAGCCGGGCGGCCTTAGCCGCTTGCGCCTGGGAACTGGCCGGCTCGCAAGAGGCCGGAGATCTTCGTAAAAGCCCCATAGGCGAGGGTTTGGCCCTCCAGGTGGAAGCAATGTGGATTGACCGCGTCCAAGATTTTATCATCCCACAAAGGCGCCGCTCTATCCCGCCAAGTAGGGTAGCGATTAAGGTAACGCGCGTAAAGACTAGCGAGCGAGCAAGCGAACAAGTTCAAACGCCATACGTCTATAGTTCCGAAGAAAAGCCCGCCGAGTTCTTAAGTAGCGGCTTAAATGAGGACGGCCAGATGCCCATGACCCTCTTTGAGGCCGCCCAAGGCTATGATATCGTAACCCCTAAGATGCCCACTGAGGGCGGGGCCAAAGATAAGAGCGGTCGCCGGGGCTATCGGGAGACCCTTAAGGCCAGAGGCCGGGCCTACCGAACTACAGCTAGGCGCTTAGGCCGACCGCTTTCGCTGGCCGCCACCTTAAGGGCCGCCGCTCCCTACCAAAGCCTAAGGCGCCAGCGCTTGGAGGACGAAAAAAACAATGATGATCTCATTTTGCGAGCAGCCGACTTTCGGGAGAAAGTCTACCGGCTAAAAACCGGGCGCCTGGTCATCTTTGTGGTCGATTCTTCCGGCTCCATCGGCACC
>JAITJB010000264.1 GCA_031279155.1 Deltaproteobacteria bacterium
CTTTATGCTCAAGAACGCAAAGTCGCAAGATCGTACGCTCGAGTTCGGGCGTCAAAATGAGATCAAGCTCGCAATCGCGGGTTCGTTCGGTTGACCAAATGATCAAGCTCGCACGCGCGCGCTGCTGGCGACCGAACGCGCTTAAGATTACTGCCTCACGTTTCTGGCACCGGCGCTCGGAAAACTTCCACATATTGCCGCCAACTAGAGATGGGTAGGCTTTCGCCGCTGGAAGCAAAATAGCCGGGCGACCACAGGGGGTTATTTCTAATCAGTCGATTTAAGGCCGGATAATCTCTTTGGCGAAGCTGGCGGCTAGAAACACTTTTGAGGCTATTGACCAATGTGGAAACGGCCACCTTGGGCGGGTAGTTGATTAGCATATGGACGTGGTCGTCTTCACCGTTAAATTCTACGAGCTTGGCCTGAAAATGCTGGCAAATATGAGCCATTATCTGGCCTAAATCGCTTAAGATGGCTCTAGTTAAGACGCCGCGCTTATACTTGGTCATGAAGACCAAATGGACGCTCAGATCAAAAATGCAGTGCCGTCCGATCCTAAGGCCGGTAAAATACTCTTCTTTATTAAGAGAATTTTTTAGCATAAAAGATGAAGCCTAGAAGCCAGTGCCGGCCGGGCGCCCGATAGACTGAACCACCAAAACCTTCCAGCCGTTAGGTGGGGTCAGGCGGTCTTTGAGGTGATTTACGCCCGTGGTCTTAACCACGTTAGCTAAGCCGGCTGAGGCGCAGTAGAGGGCGACGTTTTGGTAAGCTGAGCCGGCGTGGAAGCCGCCCCCCGGTCCATCCATAACCGAAGCGGCGTATAAGATGGTCAGCGGGGCCCCGCCGTAGGCCATGGTTTGATCGCCAGGTAAAATCAAGGTCAACTTGTGCTCTTCGGGCACGTAGAGGTAGACGCCTGAGGCTAAGACGCCATAGACAGCCAAAGCGTTGTGGCCGTAAGAGGTGGGGATGGTGCGCAGACCATCTGGCCGATTGAGGCCAAAGGCCGCCCAGAAGATGTTAGAGAGATCTTCTGGCGAAAGGCTTTCAGCCTGGAAGGCCCGAAAGCTCTTTCGGTTATTTAAAGCGTCCATTAAAGGCATACCGCCGGATTTCATCGGGGGAACTAGGGTGATGGTGTTTGACTGAGCCATGGCCAGATTGGACCCTGACCAAAGGCCGGCTATGGTTACGGAAAAAACCAACAAAAAAAGGATCAGCGTTTTCATATCACCTCGATGTAGTGGGTTTTGTTTGTGAAGGCTTAAGCTTATAAGGGTGTTAGCGAACTTTAAAAGATCGCAAAACGAACGAAAAACGAGCGAAAAAAAAATCGTAAAAAGCCTTAGGTGACTTTGGCCTTCTCTCGCTTGACTAGCTGGGCCAAGCTATAACCGGCGCCATGTTGAGTCTGGATGATTTCAGCCGCCCCGGCTTGATGAAATTTTTTGCGGATGTGGAGAATGTGGCTATCAACTGTCCGGTCGCCTACGGCTACCCCTGGGAAGACTAACTCCAAGAGTTCTTCGCGGGTAAAAACTTTGCGGGGACGGGCTAGGAGGGTTTTTAGCAGCCTAAACTCGGTGGCCGTAAGCTCAACTAAATGCTCATCCCAAAAAGCCTCTAAGCTTTCCAGATCCAAGCGCAAGTGAGAGAGGGTTAAAACTGTGGGCGTCTTTTCAGGGGATGGCGCTACCTTTGGGGTCTTAGATCGCCTTAGGACCGCGCCCACTCTAGCCGTCAGCTCACGGGGGCTAAAGGGCTTAGTTACGTAGTCATCGCCGCCGATAGTAAGGCCCATAACCCTATCGACCTCTTCATCCCTAGCCGAAAGAAAGATAATCGGGGCCTCGGAAATTTCTCTGGCCGCCCGGCAGAGCCAAAGGCCGTCTTTACCAGGTAAATTAATATCAAGAACTAAGAGATCGGGCTGACTGTTTTTGACGATTTCTAAGGCGGTTTCGCCGTCAAAGGCGGTTAGGACGCTGTAGCCAGCCGCTTTTAGGGAGAACTCCACCACCTCTGAGATATGAGGATCATCATCAATGACCAAGATAGTGGCCACGAGAAAGCTCAGTTGATAGTTAGGACCGGCTTTAGCAGGTCCAGTTTTTTCTGGAGAGGCAAGTAAATGGCCATGGCCGCAACCGCCAAGGGCTCATTGGCCGCCTGGGCCTTACCTAGCCAATAAAAAGCTAAGTCGAGATCTCTTGGTAAGCCAAAGCCAGAGGCAAATAGTAAGCCGGCAAGAGTCTGAGCCTCAACTTGGCCCTGCTCGGCGGCTTCCAATATAAGCTTAGCGCCTTGGGTCGGCTGGCAGGGGACCATATCGCCGGCCAAAAAAACCGCGCCCAAACCCAATTTTTCTTTGGGGTGGCAATCTTTGGCCGCCTCCTTAAACCAAAAGGCCGCTTCCTCGCTTTGACCGTTCAGAGAGAGGATGACAGCTAAGGATACTTTAGAGCTCACGTGGCCAGCGTTGGCCGCTCTTTTTAGCCAGACTATGGCCTTATGGTGATTGGTGGGCACTCCGCAAGCTAAGGCAAAACACATGCCTAAGGAAAAGGCGCTCTCAATGGAGCCGGCCTTAGCCCCGGCTAGAAAGTAGGCGGCCATGACATTTTGGTCGTGGGGAAGACCACGGCCCAGCATAGTTAGAAGGCCTAGGTTATAAAACCCGGCCGCCGATCCGGCGGCGGCGGCCCTCTTAAAGTGAACTACGGCTTGTTCGTAATTGGGATCTAGACCATCGTTTTCCACTAAGCAGAGATAACCGGCCCTCAGATGCTTAACAGCCTGAGGCGGCCCGTCAAATCCCTCAATTTCAGAGATACTGTCGGATGGTATGTGTTTTAACTTGTCTAGAATCTTATCTTTTAATCTCTTATCGAGCATATTGCCGTCGCCATGGCTAGTAAGAAGCCTGAGGGGTAAAGCTGACATTTTGGAGTCGAGCTTTTTGTATAGGCTGATCCTACTAAAAAGGACCGGGCCTTTTCAAGGGCGTCGGTCCAAAGTTTAAAATTTAGGCCTTAAATTTTTTTGGCCTGGTCGGCTTGGATTGTCGCGGCAAAGGGCGATAACATGGAAAAAGAAAGTAATCGTTATAAAAAAGGTATAGAGCTTTAGTTTCAGTTAGATAACGTACTAATAAAAGCAGATTTTATTATTATCTCCTAAACTTAACGGGTTAGGGTTAAAAGGGTGATTTCCGGGTGGGTCCACAGCCTCACCGGGATGATGGTCGATACCCCCCTTGAGACAAAGACCAACATGTCGCCGACATTGTACAAGCCGCT
>JAITJB010000325.1 GCA_031279155.1 Deltaproteobacteria bacterium
AAGGGACTTTTTTGGGCTAGGCCTAACTTTTTTTTGGCTGGAGTCGTTTTTTTCTGTCAGCTAAAATTTTTTATTATATTTAAGGCAAATTAAAAAAAAGAAATATTATCGCCCACAAAAAAATTAAATGCCGGGAAATATAAACTCTCCGGCTTCTTAGTTTAATTATAGAGGGTTTTCCAGCTAAATTAAGGCCCTAAAAAATCTCGTGGTCGGTTAAAGAAATCTACATGATTTTAGTGTAAACTAGAAGCCGTAGACGCTATTGTGGCCAACCCGTAAGCGGCTTATTTCAATTTTGGCCTGATAAATTTAAATCTCATGAGGAGGCCTCATGACCAGACCAGTTTGCTTGATAATTAGAGATGGGTGGGGACACCGCCAAGAAAAGACCGGTAACGCCGTAGCGAGCGCCAATATCCCCTTTGTCGGTGGTTTATTAGAAAATCCCGCCGCCTGGACCCTCCTTGAAGCGGCGGGCCAGCCAGTTGGGCTGCCCGATGGCTACCAGGGCTCCAGTGAAGTGGGCCACCTCAACATGGGAGCTGGTCGGATTGTTATCCAGGAGCTCAAACGCATCGACGACGGGCTTAAAGATGGCTCGTTCTTCGCTCTTAAGGCTTTCCGCGATCTAATAACGTCTTGGAAGGCTTCGGGCGGTAGCCTTCACTTGATGGGTCTTTTGCAAGACGAGGGCGTCCATGCCCATCAGGAGCACCTATTTAAAATCATGAAGCGCTGCCGCGAGGAGCACCCAACCGGACAGATGGTCATCCATCCCTTCCTAGACGGTCGCGACACTCCCCCCCGAAGCTCCCCACAATTTCTAGCCAAACTGGAAAAAGTCATGGCTAGCGTCCCCCCTGTAAGGTTAGGGGTCATGATGGGTCGCTACTACGCCATGGACCGCAGCCGAGACTGGGAGCTAAATGACCGGGCCTTCCGGGCTCTGGTCCTAGGCGAGGGGGCCCATTTTACGGGCCCGCCCATAGCTGCCGTGGAAAACTGCTGGAACACTGAAAAGACCCCCGACGGCTTTGACATGGTCGATGAGTACATCCCGCCCCTA
The DNA here is from genome assembly GCA_031279155.1 of Deltaproteobacteria bacterium. Classification (GTDB taxonomy): domain Bacteria; phylum Desulfobacterota; class Desulfarculia; order Adiutricales; family Adiutricaceae; genus JAISWF01. The sequence continues at coordinate 1,070 of JAITJB010000325.1, forward strand.
GTTTCCGATGGCTACCAAGGTATTAAAGATGGCGACTGCGTGGTCCACACCAACTTTCGTCAAGACAGGGCGATCGAGCTGACCCAAGCCTTTGTTGAGGACAATTACCCCGGCCAAAGACCTGTCAGACCCAAGGTTACCTACTTAGGCCTTACGCGCTACTACGACGAGTTTCCCAACTATCTTCTAGGCCCCATGGGCGGCGATGAGGGCATGCCAAACCTCCTAGGCGAGATAGTCAGCCGAGCCGGCCTTAGGCAATTGCGATTGGCTGAAACCCAAAAGTTTCGGCACGTGACTAGCTTTTTTAACGGTAAATCAACTAAGCCTTTTCCCCTAGAAGATCAAATCGAGATCAAGGGCCGCTTCGATCCGGCCACCTTTGCCAGCCACCCGGAAATGGAAGCCCATATCCTGACCAAAGAATTTTTGACTAAGTACCTACCCGAGGGCTATCCGCTTATCGTCATCAACTATGCCAACTGCGATATGGTCGGCCACACCGGGGTCATGGAGGCGGCCATTAAAGCGGTGGAGACGGTCGATGTTTGTTTAGCCCAAATCGTCCCGGCTCTTTTGGAAGCCGGCTACCAGGTCTTGATCTCAGCTGACCACGGTAACGCCGAAGAAATGATAGACCATGAGACCGGACTCGTTAAGACGAGCCACACCATGTTCCCGGTTGAGTGTATATACGTGGCCAAGGAACCGGTTGCCGTCTTAAAGGGAAATCGCGGCAAGCTTTCAGATCTGGCGCCGACTATTTTAGATCTCATGGGGCTTGCGACGCCGCCGGACATGACGGCTGAAAGCCTAGTCGTACTCAAATAATATTTAGGCCAAGGCTAATTTAGTTAGCTTACTAGTTTACTTTTTTTTGGCAAGTTTAATCAGTTTAAACTTGCCTTTTAGTCGCGTGGCACAGCCATCATGAGCTCCACCGCCCTAAGGGCTGGCCCGCGTATCTCGTCAGGGACCTTGATGACCGGGGTTAAAGTCTCAAGGGCTTTAACGATATCTAGTAATTTATTTTTTTTCATGTTGGGGCAGATCATGGGAGTCTTTGGGGTATAAAAAGTTTTCCCCCGCGTTTTTTTCCTAAGCGGGTGAAGGACTCCCTCCTCGGTTAGGATAATAAACTCCTTTTCCTCGCTCTCGGTACAGTACTTAATAAGGCCGCTAGTGGAGCTTATGACGTCGGTCTCAGCTAAGATTTTCGGCTGACACTCCGGGTGGGCCACGACGACCGCTTTCGGGTGGGCGGCTTTAAGTTCTAATATTTCTTTTAAGTTGAGGCGGTGATGGGTGGGACAAAAGCCCGGCCAGGTTATGACCTCTTTTTCTGGCGCCAGTTTCTGGGCGTAAGTGGCCAAGTTTTTGTCGGGGGTCATAAGGATCTTGTCGCTGGCCATCGACCTTAAGACCTTAACTACGTTAGCCGAGGTGCAGCAGATGTCGCTTAAGGCCTTTACGGCTGCCGAAGAGTTAACGTAAGTTAAGACCGGAACCCCTGGGAGCTCAGCTTTGCGCTTAGCTAGATCTTCTGGCGCGACCATGTCAGCCATGGGGCAGCCGCTATCGATGTTAGCCAACAAGACGGTCTTTTCTGGGCACAAAAGGCTGGCCGTCTCAGCCATAAAGTGGACGCCGCAGAAGACGATGACCTTAGCTTGACGCTTGGCCGCCTCCTGAGAAAGGCCAAGAGAATCACCCACGAAATCGGCCACATCATGGATTTCTGGCTTACAGTAATAATGGGCTAGGATGACCGCGTCTCTATCGGCGGCTAAGCGCTTGATAGTCTGCCTGAGGTCGTCGGGGATTTCTGGCCCTTGGTATTCGGGATTCTGATAATCGGTCATGGCGCCATCTCCTCCTCTTCGATCACCTTAACCCCCCTAGGAACTTTGAAGACAAAAAAGTCGTCCTTTAACTCGGGATCGAGCTTGATATCGGAGAGGTAAAAATCGGTTTTCTCGCCCGTTATGGCTACTAACCTAAAGCCGGTCAGCCGGTAGTCGCCGTCACAATAGACAATAAGTAGACCTGAGGCCTCCTCGTTATTATCTATGGGATTTAATATTAGGCCTATCTGCCCATCGCGGACATCCTCATCAGTAGCCTCGGTAATCTTAAAGCTCTCCTTAAGCCTATCTAGACCGGCCATAAAGCTCAAAAGAGGGCTCAGCTGGCCGGCTAAATCAATTTGCCTGTAAACATAAACCTGGCGCTCCTCCGGGACGTACCACCACACGGTCTGGCCATCGGTCATCATGGCCTGGACTTCGGGCGTTTTTTGATCCAATCTCAACATAGAGAGATTTTTCCAGCTCAAAACCCCTTCGGCGGTCTGACTAACCTGACCGGTGAAGACCTCGTCAGTGGAAGGACTCTTGGTGGTCCTAGTGTAATCGGAAACTAACGAACTTAATGAGCGGTATCTCTCTGATAAACCTGTTAAAGCCGCATCAATGGATTTTTGATCGGCCCAAACTGGTAAACTGGAAAGAAGCCAAATCGCTCCTAAGATAGCCGCCCACCAGCGCCTCAAGATTACAAGACCAGGCTGGTTAACTTTTCCCCTCTCAGTTCGCTTACTATGCCCCCAGGGCCCAGTGGGCCCACCGGGCCCGCCGGACCCGCCGGAGCAACTGAGCTCATCAACCTTACCGTTATGGCCGGTTTTATTGGCTTTAAAAATAATCTCTCTTGGCGTCATAGGCCTTCTTTCTTTAAGTAATTACTGTCAATACTTACTATAATTACTATCAATATTTGGTCACCAGGAAGCCGGCTTCTTTAAATTTAGCCAAGATACTATCTTGCCCAACCATATGGGCGGCCCCGATTAGCACAAATCCCTTTTTTCCTGGGAAAAAGTGACCTTTTAAGCGCTCAAACATGGTCTGGTTGCGTTCAAAAATAGTCTTGTTCAGTAGTTCGGCTAAATCGGGGTGCTCGATATAGACTCTAAAATATAACTCCTCAAAAGCCTCAACATCGCCGCGCCGCCAGATATCCATCATGGCCTGAACTTCTTCGCCCTTGGTTTCAAACTCTAAAATAGACGCCTTAAGTAGCTTAATACTCAGATTATCATCCATATCAGCTAAAATACCCAATTGTTCTTGGACCGTCTCTAGTTCATAAATCCTGAGATTTTTGGCTTTGGCCTTTTTGATAAAGTGGACGTCCACGCCCAGTTCCCCATCTAAGCCCAAGGAATGTAACATTAAGCTCGCTAAAGTGATAGACGCCATCCAGGGCTTGAAGTTGGAAAAAACAACTTTAGGGATCGATATCTTGGCCAGGCATCTTTCAAGTCCTCTCGCGGTCTCATCATCCAAGAGGTCCCATAGAGTTACTTTATCTTCTAGCCGCCCTTTTTTTGTCATCATTTCTATGGTCTCGATGATATGAGTTGCGGTCACGTCCATCTCGACAACTATGAAAGATGAATCATCGAAAGCCTTCTCTATTATCGGATTTAATGGGTAGTCCTGCTCTCTGGCCATGTGAATAGAGCCCAAGATATAGAGCTGACTATCGCGGCCAGGGCTTTCCACTGACCACAGGAAATTCTCCTCGGCCTGTAAGCCTTGGCAGGTTGCCAAAAGGATGACAAAAGAGGCTAAGATTAGCCGTAAAGAGGTAATCCACTTTGATAGACGCATTATTTTTCTCTCCGACTGCAGCCTTCCTATAGACTCTCTAGGGCTCCAAACGCTCCAAAGAGACCAAAATTTAATTGTCAAATTATATCAGGCGGCTGACAAGCTGACAATTCCAGCTTTTGTAAGCCCGTAACCTGGCGAAAAAAAGGCGTCTTAAGCCAACAATGGCTTACCTAGGTGGGGAAGCCATTGTCTCTAAAGGGCCTAATTTCCGCGTAAGCGCTCTTTGGCTTCTAGCAATATGCCAAGAGTATATAACTTCGGTCGCCTCTTTGACCGTCTTATAGAGGGCTTAGCGCCTATAGCCGTTTTGGTTTCCCGGGCAATATCTCCTGGCCGCCAAGGCCCTCTAAAGATCCCTAATGGTGCCTAGGCAATCTTTACCCTAGGCCAATTATAATTTAAATTGTCAACAAAGCTATACCGAACTTTTATTGGCTCAATGACGCCAATGCCTATCGCACGCCCGTAAGGCTTACGGGCAAAAGTTGGCGTTCTGTGGTATTATCATGACAAAAGTTTGGTCTATTGTGC
>JAITJB010000026.1 GCA_031279155.1 Deltaproteobacteria bacterium
TTATATGATAGAGCTCCCAAAATGTCAACGCATTTTTTAAAAGCGGCCTTTGGATTTGATTGGATTGGTCTACTTTGGCTCGGTTTCGTCTGGTTGTCTTGGCTTTAGCCCATCGATAAATTTTTTAGGTACATTTTTGGTAACTCATGGCGTAAAGATCTTTGTCAAGCCAGAAAACGTTAAAATTAATTATAGCCAGGTCATTTTTTGAGGCCGGGCAATCGATCCTGGCCAATAAGGCCATAAAAAAAACAAAAAATAGCCAAAAGTTTTAGGCGGCCAATGTCTTGACCCTGTACGGTCAAAACAGGCCCATTGGTTTAAGGGCCAGGGTTGGTGATAGAGATAATGAACCCAACCGTCGGATGGGAAAGTTAAGAGTTAGCCTTGAAAGTCCCAATTTACGGTTGAAATAACATAACAAATGCGCTACAATTTGATTTGACCATGGGCCTTACCTTCGAAACCAATTTGCGGCCAAGAGATAGGCAAATTCTTAAAGGTCAGTAACTTCTTAAAGATCAGCAAGTTATTGAAGATAGGCAAGTTCCTAAAGAACTTAGGTTGACCAGGTTGTTTCAAGATTTTCTACTAGCCTCCCTGGAAAAGTTGGGCAGGGTGGATGACAATTTGAAACAAAAGGTTTAAAATCCTTTTCCGGGACGAAATATGCCCAAGGTCGGTTTCGTTTTTTCTCAGCCTAAAATTCTTAAACACGACCAAAAAATGCGACTGACAGGCGCCTAATTTTAAAGAGATCAGTCGGGTTACGTCCCAATGGCGCTAAATCAAACCCCTAGGGTAAAAGATTAAATGAACCCAATCTGTTTTCTGACCCAGGTCGGCCAGTTGGCTACGGCCAATGTCACCGAGGTAAGCCTGGCTGGCCGGTCGATGGACTCTGAGATCTTGACCATGATGATGCGAGCTGGACCGATGGTCAAGGTCATCATGCTCATCTTACTTATGGCCAGCGTCATTTCCTGGTGTATCATCTTACTTAAGTTTTTCCAATTCCATCGCTCTAGCCGCAACTCGGCTAAGTTTCTCGATAGCTTTTGGAAAAGCAGATCGCTCGCTTCTCTGTATTCCGAATCAGCTGACTACGGCACTTCGCCGGTCTCCCAGGTCTTTCGGGTCGGCTATCAGGAATTGGGCCGGGTCCACAAGGCCAAGCTCGATACCAGGCCAGCCATCGAAAACGTCGAACGAGCCCTCAGGCGCACGGCCACAGCTGAATCGACTAAGCTCTTTAAGTATCTGCCCTTCTTGGCTAGCTGCGGCAACGCCATGCCCTTTGTCGGACTTTTCGGCACTGTTTGGGGCATCATGGGCTCCTTCCATGAGATCGGACTTAAAGGCTCGGCCAATCTGGCCGCCGTCGCCCCTGGCATCTCCGAAGCCTTGGTGGCCACGGCTGCTGGTTTAGCCGCCGCTATTCCGGCGGTTATATTTTTTAACCATTACAATAGTCGCCTGCGCATCTTAGAGACAGACATGCATAACTTCATGTTTGATTTTGTTAACATACTAGAGCGCGATCTGATGAAAAATACTTCGCCAGTCGCTGGCGGCATGGATTACTGATATGGCCATGGGTCCTATTGAAGATGGCCGGCAGGGCCGGGCCATGATGAGCGAGATAAACGTCACCCCCATGGTCGACGTCATGTTAGTGCTCTTAATCATCTTTATGGTGGCCGCCCCGATGATGACCCAGGGCCTGGAGGTCGATCTGCCTAAGGTGGACGCCAACGTCATGAGGACCGATAACAACACGGTTATCCTAACGGTCACCGCCGATGGCGGCGTTCAGATAGACGGCACGCGCCTAGCTAACATCAATAATTTAGACGCTCAAGTGCGGCAGGTCATGAGAACCAAAAACACCGAGGTCTTGTACCTTAAAGCTGACCGAAACGTCCTCTACGGTCGGGTGGCTTCCATCATGGGGGCCTTAAGGGAGGCCGGCATTACCAACGTCGGCTTGGTTACCGATCCGGCTGACCGGACTGAGTCCCTTAGCCAGTAGGTTTTACGGCGGGTTTAATGATGAGTATGACCAATAACCTATATGCGGCTCAGGACGGGCTTTTTGAGAGAAATTTCTTTCTGCTTTTGATCCTCTCAATAGTCCTCCACGCTTGCGTCTTTATTGGGGCCTCATTTCTCCCAGGGTTCTTGGGCGGCGATCAGTCTAAGGTTCTGCCCTATGACGTCTTAACGGTTAAATTATTGGGCTCCCTTGAGCCGCCGGCCCCGGCGGCGCCCCCGGCGCCGGTCGACCCCAATTTAAAGGGGCCTGACGTGGTTGAGCTGCCTCAAAGCGATCTCATTATTCCTCAGCCCACGCCCTTAGAGCGCATGATTACCCCTGTCATGCCCACTGACGTCATTCCCATTGGCGAGAGGCCGCCAGATCAGCCGCCGCCAGATCCGGTCAAAAAAAACGAGGAGCCGCCGCCCAAGGTTACCCTGCCCGATAAGGTGCCTGAGGTCAAACCCAAGCCCAAACCTCAGCCCAAGCGGCCCAATAACGACGCGGCCATCAATAAGTCCATTGAGGAACTTAGGCGCAAAAAAGAGGCCGACCTCTTAGATGAACAAATTAATAGTTCCATCGGTAACATCGCCCGCCAGAGGACTCAGGGTGACGGTACGTCAAGTAATGCCAATAGCGGGTCGCCTGATGGCACTAGGATAGCCCCTGAAAAAGAAGCCTACTACCTTCAGATCCGGGCTATTATTCGTTCCAACTGGTTTCCGCCGCCTTTAGCCTTAAGTCCGGATCTTAAGTGTACTTTTGTCATCGTGGTCGAACCAAACGGTCGAATCGCCGGCATCCGTTTGATGAGGCCTAGTGGCAGCCCCGAGTATGATCAGTCGGTCCAACAGGCTATTAGCCGCTCATCGCTTCCCGGCCTGCCAGCGGCCTTCGAGGGCCGGAGCGACAACCCGTCATTTGAGTTCTCGTATAGTTACCTTAACACGGCCGGCTGACCAGCTCATAAGAGCTTAGCGGGAGTACAAGTTGTATTTAGGCGTGGACGTGGGCGGAACCCACACTGACGCGGTCCTCCTAGAAGATGGTGGTCCTGGTTTGGTCCGGATCTTAGCTTCGGCTAAAGCCGTTACCAAAAAACGGGCCATCGATAGCTTGGACGCCGTCTTATCTGACCTTTTAAAAGGTCGCGACCCCGGAGCGGTTAAGCGTCTGACCGTCTCCACCACCTTGGGCTTAAATAGCGTTTTAACCGGGACCGCCGATCCGGTAGGTATTTTAACCACCTCCGGACCTGGTCTAGACCTAGACCCGGCCCAGTGGGGCCCGCTTTTTCGGGCCCTTCCGGGTAGCCAAGATCACCGGGGCCAGGTGGTCGAGGCTATTTCGCCCAATGAGGCTTTTAAGGCCGCCAAAGAGCTTTTGGATTTGAAGGCTTTGGCTCTGGTCGTAGCCTCTAAGTTTGGGCCGAAAAATCCCGAACTGGAAAATATCATGTTGGCCCAAGCCTTAAAGGCGGCTAAGGAAAATTCAGTCCACTCAGTTAAATCAGCTCAATCAGATCAAGCAGCTCTAACAGTCCCGGTTATGGCGGCCTCAAAGCTCTTTGGGCGTTTAAATTTTCCCCGTCGCTTAGGCGGCGCGGTCTTAAACGCCGCTGTCAAGAGGCTCTACGAAGATTTTTTTGACGATCTAACTAAGGCAGCTACCTTTCACGGCTTAAAGTGCCCCATCTACCTCCTTAAAGCCGACGGCGGGGTCATGGATATGCCCGCCGCTAGGGAAAGACCGGTTTTGGCCTTAGCCGCCGGCCCGGCAGCTAGTCTTTTGGGACTCTGGGCTTTATCAGGCGACAATAGTTCCGATGACGTTCTGATGATCGACATGGGCGGCACCAGTACCGATCTAGCTCTCCTTAGCCGTGGTAAGCCCCTTATGACGCCAAGCGGGCTCACCTTAGCTGAGAAGCCAACACTAGTTAGAGGGCTTCTAACTCATTCTCTGGCCTTAGGTGGGGATACCGATCTGGTGATGGAAGATGGGAGGTTAGTACCCAAACCCATCCGGCGGGGACCGGCTTTGGCTTTAGATCCCAGCGGCTTGGGCAATAGATCGCCAACCTTAACCGACGCCTTTAACGTCTTAGGTCTTTGCAGTTTAGGCGATACCACTATCTCTAAAAAAGCCTTCGAGATCTTAGCCCCATCTCGGGCTAAAGAAGCGGCCTCCTTAGCCGTTGAAGCCGTTTTTGAACGCTTAAATACTGCAGCCAAGACCTTTATTGACGACGTCAACCGTCAGCCGGTCTATACCATCAGCGACTACTTAGTCGACTGGAAGCTTAAGCCTGTGCGGGCCGTTTTCCTAGGCGGCCCGGCTGAGACTTTGGCTCCTTTGGCCGAAAAAGCCCTTAGTATTCCATCTAGGGCCCCCATTGGCGCAGCCACGGCTAACGCCTTAGGCGCGGCCTTAGCTAAGCCCACTATGGAGGCTCAGCTGTACGCTGACACGGCCATGGGCGTTTTGAGCGCGCCGACCCTCGGCTGCCAGAGGTCCATTGGCTTTGATTACACCGTAACCCAAGCTAAAGAAGATCTTCTGGCCCTGATGGGCGGGGGAGCTGATTTAAGGATTACGGCTGAGGAATGTTTCTCTCAGCTCAGCGAGGCTGGACGCTCTGGCAAGGTCATCAGAGTGGCCGCCCAGAGCGCTCCGGGACTGATGGCGGGACTTTCCGCCTAAGATTTGCCTCTATTTAGCCTTTAGAGGTAAACATTGTTATTTGAAAGTTATTGACCAGTTTTTCCCTGGACTGAGGTAAAATGCGCCTAAAATAGTCCACAAATGAACGATTGTTTACCAATTCTAATCCTGGTCATAACATAGCTAATTGTCTTGTTATTTTGACTTGCCCTTAATGTTTGTTGTTGGGATTTAAAACTCTAGCCGGTAATTTATCGGCTAGAATCAGTAATGTCCGTATTTTTATTTCTAAGGAGAAATCGACGTGACTAAAACAGATCAGTCAAAAGAGAAGAGCGAGCAGTCGCCGGTCGACTTCACCGAGTCTTCCAGCGTCTTTGACATCCAGGCCACCAAAGAGATTTTCACTCAGCTGAAAAAGATCAATGCGGCTTTGCCTGGCGCTCATCAGTCTCTCTTGTCAATTGTGGAAAACACCGGGGATAAGTCGCCTAAGCCCCGGACATACGCTCGCTACAAGGCCATCATGGAGTCGGTCAATAGTGGTGTGACCGTCTATACTACCTCCAAAAGGCTGAAAATTCCCTACTCGACCTGTCACGCTTACACCAGGATGACAGCCGAGCAGGTGGCCAAACTTAAGGCCGCCGATTCTGATTCTGAGGCTGATTCGAGCAGCCCCACTGAGACCCAGGCCCCCCAGAGTAAGGTGGCCCACCTTAAAGGGCATAAATCTAAGAAGAGCGAATAGGACCATAACTATCCTAACTATCAAGACTATCCAGACTAGCCAGGCTTATAATTGCTCTGACTTACAAGGCTCTGACTTATAATGCCCTGACTAATATTCACTCTGGCTTATAATTGACAGCCCCGATGTCAGCTTGGGTTCTTATTACGAATATTAAATAACAATAATAAATACCGAGTCATATTTTATCTATTGATAAAAAGGGTGGCCATCGGCTGGCTAAAATTTTATTTTAAAAATCAATTGTCTGATATACTTTAACTTCCGTTTTTATCGTCTATTTTTCTGGAATAAGAAACTAAATTACTTCTTTTAATACACGAGTTAAAAGCAAAGTTGATTTATTTCTAGTTGGAGAACCTTATGGCCATAATTGATGTCGTAAAGTACAGCGGACCGGCAAATGTCTTTGCCTGGAAATTTCCTGAGGAAGAACTAGGTACTTGGACTCAGCTGATCGTCAATGAATCACAGGAGGCGGTTTTATATAAGGGCGGACAGGCTTTAGACGTCTTCGGGCCGGGAAGACACACCCTGAGCACCAACAACTTTCCTATTCTAAATAGCCTCATTAAGTTGCCTTTTGGCGGTCGCTCGCCCTTTACGGCTGAGATCTGGTATGTCAACAAGGTCCACTCCCTAGACATCAAGTGGGGCACGCCCACGCCCATCCAGCTGCAGGACCCCAAGTTTGGCATCATGGTCCCGGTCCGTTCCTACGGGCAATTTGGGATCAAAATAGATAACTCAAAGAAATTTTTAGTAAAGCTCGTTGGCACTATGCCGGTATTCGACCAAGATACCTTGTCTAAATACTTTAAGGGCCTATATCTAAATAAGATCAAAGACTCTATTGCCGGCTATTTAGTTCGAAAAAACGTCGGCATTCTGGAAATTAACGCCTATTTAGATGAATTAGCTCAGCACATGGGCGAACGCATAAAACCGGTCCTGGATGAATACGGCATTGATTTAGTTTCTTTCTACGTAAACGACGTCAGCGTCCCCGAAAACGATCCCGCCGTAACGCAGCTCAAAGCCGCCTTGGCTAAGAGAGCCGAAATGAACATTATCGGCTACAACTACCAGCAGGAGCGCACCTTTGACACTTTAGAAGGGGCCGCCACCAACCCCGGGGCCGCCCAATCAGGCTTGATGGGCGCCGGCTTGGGCTTAGGCATGGGCCTTGGGGTCGGCGGGCCCATGGGCGCGCAATTTGGGGGGTTAGCCCAAGTTTTAAACACCTCTGGCAGCACTAAATGCCCTTCTTGCGGGTCCATGGTTCCCGATGGCAAGAAGTTTTGTCCCGATTGCGGCGCGGCCATAAGTCAGGCCGGTCCTGGTTCCGGGCCGGGCGCGGGACCAGGCTCAGGTCCAGGCGGGGCGCCTCCGGTCATAAAGTGCGCCAACTGCGGGGCGGTATTATCGAAAACCGATCAATTTTGTCCGCAGTGCGGCGACCGCTACAATCCCTGTCCCAATTGCGGGGCCGATATCCAACCAGGGGTCCGCAAATGCCCTGTCTGCGGCCTTGACATCAGTGAACCCTGCCCCTTGTGCGGTCAACCCGTCAAAAGCGGGGCCAAGTTTTGTCAATCTTGCGGCGGCGCCTTAACTAAAAAATGCGCCTCTTGCGGCCTCGAGCAGCCGAGTTCGGCTAAATTTTGCTCAAGTTGTGGTCAGGCTTTGTGAAAATGGCTTATAGTTTCCAGGGCCATGGGCTCTGAGGTAAATAATCCCGGAGTTGACCGGAAAGAGGAGCCAAGCTATGGTTAACTTTAGCCGACGGCTGAAAACCATCAACGTCATTGGTCTGGTCTGGATAATCGTTTCGGTGGCCGTGTACATATTGGCTATCGATGAGCCGACGAAAACCCAAAAAATCGCCTTTGTCTTTCTTATTATCTCTGAGATAGTGACCATAGCCGTCTTCGATTTAACGGAATTAGGCCGCCCAAAACCGCCGGCCTTTAAGGTCGGGGCCTTTGTTTCTGGCGGCCTGTATTTTGTCTTCGCCATAGCCACGGCCATTATCCACTTAGCCGGCATTGGCACCAGCGCAATTTGGCTATCGATCTTAGAAATCGTCTGGATAGGACTTTTAATCACCTCATTGGTCTTATTTGGTTCGGCCTCCTTTGGCGTGGCCCAAGGCGAAAAAGATGTTGCCGCTAGAAGCGCCAGCTTAGACGATCTCCTATCTCGGTTAAATAATATTTTAAATTTAGGTAACTTAGGCGACGATATCAAAAGCGATGTCAAAAAGATCATCGAAGAGGTGACATTTTTTGACCGCAATTCTAAAGTTAAGGGTGATGAGGATATCTTAAAAAAGGTCGAAGAACTGGCTACCCTTACCAACTCAAGCGATCCAGCCCTCCTAGATACGGCTAGGGGCCCAAAAGAAATAGCCGGCGAGATCTTAGCCCTCTTAAACGTCCGGCGCGGTTTGGCCGTCAAGCGGGGCGGTTTTTAGCTTAAAATAAGTTTGGGAATTCGGTAATGGAAGCTCTGACCCACATCAACTGTGAAAACTGCGGGGCCCAGGTCGAGGTCGTGCCTGGCCAGCTGGTTCTAACTTGTCCGTACTGCGGATCGGCCATAAACTTGGTCAAAAAGGAAGAATCCGCGCCCATAGTCTATGATTTTTTGGTCCCTACCGATGGCGATCGCTCGCGATTAAGGTCAGTTGCCAGAAAACTCATGATCGCCCCCAACGACGCGCCTGACGATGTTTTAGATCTCAGCACTTTTGATGAGGAAAACTTTAGGTTTATCCCCTTTTGGCTGGCCGAAGGCTCCTTTGTCAGCCACTGGTCGGCTAGCTTTGGTTTTGATCGCACAGAGACTTACACTGAGTATGTCACCCAAATCGACACACAGGGACGGCGCTATCAGACGCCGGAAACCCGCTATAGGAAAGTTACCGATTGGCGGCCAACTAGCGGCACGGCCACCGGTAATTTTAGACTTTTAAAGTATGGCGGAAATATTGATAAACTTCCGCCATACGTCATTAGTTTATTAGAAAATCCAAAGGCTTTAGGTGAAATCGCCACCTTTACGCCGGCTCTGATGGGCGGCTTTGAGGCCGACGATTTTACCTTGGAGGCCGAAGACGCCCGCAAAGATTTTAAGCTTTTA
>JAITJB010000035.1 GCA_031279155.1 Deltaproteobacteria bacterium
CTCCAGCCCCCCCTCGAAGAGCTCCATGGCCTCGTACTCAGCTTCCGTCATGTGATCTGAGTAGGCTTGGTACCAAGCCGCGTCGCAACGGCCCCATAAGCCCTCCCAGAGTTTTTCGAAGGTGCAGTTGGGGACCGAAACCTCGGCTTGGTAGACATCCTCATAGGTGACCGGGGAGAGGTTAAATTCCTTAGCCAGAAGGTTAGCGCTGGTCATAAGGGGCTTAATGGAGTCCACCAAGGTCATGTCAAAATCAAATATGGCGTATTTCAGAGTGCTCATGAAATCTCGCTCTAAGCTTTAGCCTTTTTACCTAACTCGCGCCAAAAAAATGGAGCAAGTTACTTAGGCTAAAAACTCCATAAGATGTTAGACAAATAAGGCGTTGGCTAGTTAGCGCCGCCAGATCCGGCAGAAGCAACCAAAGGTAGCCTCCGCCGGGTCGTCCGGGAGGGCGGCGGAATAAATTTTTAAAACCAATCTTTACCCAGGGTCCAGTGGTGCCCGAAACCGCCAATCCCCGGTAGTCCTATATAAAGAACCTGATCCCTTGGAAGTCCGGACCGCGCACAAGGGTAGGCGCTTGGTGGATGTCTTAAAACGCAACTCTACGAGTTTCAAAAACGTAAATCGCAACTCTGCTAATATCGACTCGGCTAATATCGAACCGGCTAATATCGACTCGGCTTTAAATAAGGCTCCCCTTGGTCGGGTCAAAATCTGGATTCTTGATGGGAACCTTGAGTTCTTTTTCGGCTTCCACGATGAAGCGGCGGATATCGTCGGCCACCTTGTCGCTAAGAGGCTCAACTTTGTGGTTGACTAACAGATCCTTGGCTTTATTTAAGGCCACCTGGTAGCAGTCGGGGCTACCAATCTTCTTCCAAGCTTCCATGTTCATGCGATCGAAAAACTTGGGCCGACTTTGAGCTCTCATAAACTTACGCGTAAGCTTACTCATCATGTAATTGCCGTGGGGACCGATCTCGTGGATTTCCTCTAAGTCCAAATTTTCTTCATTGACTTCTTCGCCTCGAAGAAGAAATAAGACCATCTGAAGCATGTCGGAATCCAAAAGCAGCTGCCCGTAATCGACCGTCATTCCACACTCGAGCATGCCCGCCCCGTAGATGACGTTGGACCCTGCCAACCCCGCCAACAAGGCTGTGAGTGTTTTTTCGTGGCCGGCTTGGGCGCCGCCGGGAATCTTACTGTCCGTCTACGTCCCACCCGTCCATGAGGGCACCCCATGGAACTGAGCGATTTGGGCGTTCATGGCCGCCATCATGGCCATCTCAGGCGAGCCAACGGAGGCGTCGCCTTTTTTCATGTCTAACTGCGTTGAGGTGCCGCTGCGGAAAATGGGGGCGCCTTTACTGACAGCCTGACTTAAAGTTGCGCAGGCCATAAATTCGGCGTTTTGGACGGCCATTGTTCCGACCATGGTAATGGGGCTGGTACTGCCCGATAAGGCCATGGTGGTAAAGCGCACCGGGATGCGGTGACGGGCCCCGTGGATAGCTATCTCGCAGCATTCGCTGACTAGTCTTAAAGGACTAACCGGGCAGGTGCTGATAACCATTAAGGGCTCTAAGCTAAGAGAATCCTTATCGCCGCGGACCATGGCCGCCAGCTGGATCATCTTGTCAACTAGATAGCCATTACCACCGCCTAAGGAAATGGGCTTGGTGGTGTTGTGGATCATGGCCTCAAAATTGTGGAGGGGATAAGATTCCGGATGAACATCCTGCGAGGCGACGGCTCTGTGAATGATGTCAAATTCCTCGATCCAATCCGATAGCCTGGTAATGGCCGCTAAATCCTTTTTGGTGGAATCGCGTTGTTCACCGGTATAGGGATCGTTAACCCTAACGCCCTCGCCAAAGGGCGTAAAGCTAACCCTTTTGCCGCCGATCCTCAGGGCTCTCTGAGGATCGCGGCCCCGGACAATAAACTGCGATGGGGCGCTATTGAGTGCGGCCTCGACCAGGTGAGCGGGGATACGGACCCTTTTGATGCTTTTATCGACCACGCAGCCAATGGAATGGAAGATCTCCAAGGCCTCTTCGGAATCGACAAAGACGCCGGTTTTGGCTAATATCTCCAAACCAGCGTAATGGGTTTCCCGCACCTCGTCCGGCGTCAGCAAGGTCAGCCCGCAGCCTCTCTGCAAAAGCATTCCTGTTTGCACGGCTCTCTTCATTAAATTTCTCCTTTAGGGATGCGTAAAAATCAGCTAAAAAACTGGCCAAAAAACTATCCAAAAATTCGCTAAAAACTGCCATGGACTTAGGTCTAGATCTAAATCATCTATATGACTTAGCCAAGGGAAAAAAAATTTTGGCCCTTTCGCCCGGCTCACTAGGCCAGATAGGTCAAGAGAGATCTAGCTCTCAATCATCTATACGACTTTTAATTTTTGCTAAGGTTTGTTATTTTAACTTTTCAAACAGTTTACCCGTGGTTTTTCTCCATGTCAAGACTAAAATGGTCATCTAGGGCTTTTTTTATTTTGTAAATTATTTCAATACCTTGAGCCAAGGGCCGCCCTTAGACCTGAGCCCGGAAACGAACATAATGTCTGTTCGTTTATGACATTTTACCATCTTCTCGCTCAGGTTTAAAGCCCTAAAATATTGAGCTTTCAATTTTTGCCCCAGGCTTTTGATTCAGTTTGTATTCAAAAAATTGACACATTTGTCTTTTGTCAAAATACCCAAGACAAATTTTGATTTTGGGGGCAAAAAATGCAAAAGATGGTTTGCCAAATCCGACAAAATGGTTTAAGCTTAACTGGGATAAAAATTGGGTCGCCTTCCGACCAAATTTACTGGCCAAAATTTATAACCAGTTTTTAACCATGTTCACGGATCGCGCTTCCTGAGCATGTTTCCAAAGCGTGTTTCCATAGCATGGTCCTCAGGGCGGGCCATAAAACTTTCGGCTAATGTAAGTTACGTAATATATCGGGGGAAGATCGTCTTTTGGCGGAAAAACCTAGGCAAATTCACGAATACGTCCCGGGCAAACAGGCCACTTTAGCCCATATGATCGCCCACCCTAGCGCCGATCTTTGCCGCCAAATAGGCGTGGAAGATACCGGGGCAATAGGTCTGATGACCATCACCCCTGGCGAAGGGGCCATCATCGCCGCCGACGCCGCCGATAAAAACGGCAACATCAAATTGGAATTTGTCGATAGGTTTACCGGTTGCCTGGTCTTTACCGGCGATGTGGCTTCGGTGGAAAGCGCTCTGGAAGCTGCTGTCCGCGCCCTAGAAGAAATTTTAGGCTTCGCTCCGGCCCCTTTAACTAGGACTTAAGTTTGGCCGATAATCTTAACGATCTTACTGAACCAAAACGCCCGCTGATGATCATTGGTCCGGTTGCCTCAGGTAAGAGTTCTTTACTGGCGGCTCTCGAAATGGGCCCGCAAGTTGTGCGAAAAACTGAGTCGCTTACTTATAACCAGGCCCTAAGTATTGATACCCCTGGCGAGATGCTGGCTATCCCGAGACTTTATAACGCCCTTATTTTAAATTCTTCTAGGGCTAAAGTCGTCTTAATGGTCATGAACGCCGATAGGCCCATTTGGCTACCAGCCAAAATAGCCCTGGCTTTGAAAGCTCCTGTGGTCGGCATAATTACCAAAATGGACTTAGCAGACGATCAAGCGGCCGATAAGGCCGCCAGATCTCTAACCATCGCCGGGGCGACCAAGATATTCCAGGTTAGCGTGGTTACTGGCCAAGGGCTTTCCGATTTAAGAGACTTTTTAGCCCAAGGAATTTTTTAAAACTCATTCCCCAAGAATTTTCGGGGTTTTTTTAGGGCCTCATTTAAGTCATATGGATGACTTAAAGCATTTTTATCATAGGCGACCTCACCGAATAGTTGCCGCCTATCAGTTGCCATATAACTTTTGTTTGGAGGTAGTCGTGATTTTAAAGACGAAACTGGCCGGTCAGGTTTACGGCTTTCAGAACCTAACCGAGGTCATGGCCAAAGCCAATGACGAAAAATCCGGGGACGTATTACTAAACCGAGCGGCTAAGACCGTGACCGAACGCACGGCGGCTAAAATGGTTCTCTCCCGGATTACTTTAGAAGACATTTACGAAAACCCGCTCTTGCCCCCGGAAAAAGACGAGGTCTCCCGCGTCCTTAAGGAAGACTTAAGCTTAGGCATTTACGAGCGGATAAAAAAATGGACCATCGGGGAACTGCGCAATTGGCTCTTATCCCATGAGGTTAGCGGCGAGGATATCATCCGCATCTCCAGAGGACTAGAAGCCGAAGCTGCGGCTGCGGTAGCTAAAATCATGACCTCGATGGATCTGGTGGCCGCTGCTTCTAAGATATCGGTCCCTTCGACCTGCGCTACGACCATTGGGCTCCCCGGGACCCTCTCCTACCGCAATCAGCCCAATCACCCCTCCGATGACCTTGAGGGCATCAAGGCCTCCTTAGCTGAAGGGTTATCCTACGGCTCAGGCGACGCTATCTTTGGGGTCAACCCGGTGGAAGATACCGTAGATAACACCTTAGCCATCATGAACCTTCTTTGGGATTTCATGGAAAAGTTTAAGGTCCCGACCCAAAACTGCGTACTGGCCCACGTCACCACTCAGATGAAGGCCGTGGAAAAGGGCGCCTACGCCTGCTGCTTATTTCAGAGTTTGGCCGGCACCGAACTAGCCAACGAGGGCTTCGGGGTAAACGCCGCCATCTTAAATGAGGCCTACGACTGCATCCACAAATTGGGGCAGGCCCCTGGCCCAAATCTACTCTACTTTGAGACCGGTCAGGGCTCTGAGCAATCCATTGACGCCGACCTTGGGATTGACTTAATGACCCTTGAGGCCCGCTGTTACGGCTTAGCCAGAATCTACCGGCCCTTTATGCTCAATAACGTCTCGGGCTTTATCGGCCCGGAAACTCTCTACGACGGGCGCCAGATCATCCGAGCCACCTTAGAGGATCATTTCATGGGTAAACTCTTAGGTATCCCCATGGGCATGGCCCCCTGCTATACCAACCACACCAAAATCAACCAAGACGACCAGGAGATCGCCACCATGCTGGCGGCCATGGCCGGGGCCAACTACTACATGGGCGTCCCGGTCGGAGACGACGTCATGCTGGCCTATCAGGATACTAGCTACCACGACGACGCTACCTTGCGGGAAATATTAGGCCGCACCCCGGCGCCGGAGTTTTTTGAGTGGATGAAAAAGATGGAACTTATGGATGACAAGGGACGCCTGACGGCTAAAGCTGGCGACGCTTCCATATTTTATTGACAGTTTTGCCGGATAATTAATTTTGCCCAAGAATTAAAAGTTCCGTTCAGGGGGTTTGTAATGGTTTCAGAACATGATATAAGAAAGTGTGTCACCGAGATACTCAAAGAGATGGCCTTAACAGGCCAAGGGCCGCCAATCAACAATGTCAGCTTGGATTCCATTTCCGAAGGCATCCTGCCAGATATTCTCGATCGCGATCTCTCCGAAGAGATCAACGTCCCCAAGCCTCACAATCTTGAGGCCTTAAAGGCCATCAAGAAGCTCACTCCAGCCCGAATCGGCGTTTGGCGCACCGGGACCAGGTATTTAACCGATACGCTCTTAAGATTTAGAGCCGACCATGCGGTGGCCATGGACGCGGTTTTTACCGAGGTCCCCGAGGAATGGATCGCCCGCCACAATCTCCCGAAATTCCGGACTCGCTGTGAGAACAAAGATATGTTCCTCACCCGCCCGGATTTAGGCCGCCGCTTTGACCAAGAAGAAGCCTCTAAGATCAAAAACTTAGTTGGCCAAAACAACCGCGTGGTGGTCTTCGTAGCCGACGGTCTTTCAACTACGGCTATCACCGTTAACGCCATGGACACGCTTAAAAGCCTAAATGACGGGCTCTTAGCCTCCAACATCAAAACCTCGCCGCCCTTTTTCGTCCAGTACGGCCGGGTCGGCTCGGAGGATTCCGTCAGCGAAATCACCGGCGCTGAGGTCGTCGTCTGTCTCATAGGCGAAAGGCCTGGCCTGGTTACCAGCGAGAGCATGTCAGCCTACCTTTGCTACAAAGCCTACCTCGACATCCCGGAGGCCAAGCGGACCGTGGTTTCCAATATCCACCGAGGCGGCACCCCGGCGGTCGAGGCTGGTAGCTATATAAGCGATCTAGTTAAGCTCATGCTAGAAAAAAAGGCCAGCGGGTTAGATTTAAAGCTCTAACCGGCTTAAATTGAGTTATAATACACGCGGTCCTTGCCGCAAATTACTTTATCCCTAAAATAAGAGGCCTCACCATGGCGAAAAACGACCCCATCAAGACCACTATATTGGCCGCGAAGATCATCCCCAACGTAAGTAAAGATCTAGCTAAAGATCTAGGCTTAAAGCCTGGAATCAAAAGCTTGGGTCTGGTCACCACCGACTGTGATGACGTAACCTACACGGCTCTAGATGAGGCTACCAAGATGGCCGACGTCGAAGTGGTCTACGCTAAGAGCTTCTACGCAGGAGCGGCCAACGCCAACACCAAGCTCGCCGGCGAGATATTAGGCGTTTTGGGCGGACCTAACCCGGCGGAAATCAGAAGCGGCTTAAACGCCCTTAAGTCTTTTATCGAAAACGAGGCTTGGTTTTTGTCAGCTAACGATGACAATACCATCATCTACTATGCCCACACTATTTCAAGGACAGGAAGTTATTTATCTAAAATTGCCGGCGTCAAAGAGGGAGAATCGCTCTCCTATCTGATCGCGCCGCCATTAGAATCAGTTTACGCCATTGATATGGCCCTTAAAGCCGCTGACGTGCGCATGGCCGCCTGGTACGGCCCGCCCTCGGAAACCAACTTCGGTGGCGGCTTACTTACCGGCAGCCAGTCGGCTTGTAAGGCCGCCTGCGAGGCCTTTGGCACGGCGGTACAGTACGTGGCCGATAACCCGACCAACTACTGATTAACCCTAGGGGATTTAGTATGACCACAGGGATAATCGACCGGGATCTGCTCTCCATCCAAGAGGCCAGAAACCTGGTTTTAAGATCTAACGCCGCCCACCAGATCTACGTTAACTGCGATCAAGAGTGCGTCAATAGTGCGGTTAAAGCCGTTGCTTCGGCCTGCGAGGCCGAAGCCGTAAGGCTAGCAAAGATGGCCCATGAGGAGACCGGCTTTGGCCTATGGCCAGATAAGGTCCTTAAAAACCTCTTTGCCGCCCGCGAGGTCTATAACCACATTAAAGATCTAAAGACGGTGGGCATAATTCGCGAAGACCCGCAAAATCGCTTCTTTGAAGTTGGGGTCCCGGTGGGCTTGATTACGGCTTTAATCCCTTCAACTAACCCTACCTCAACGACCATCTTTAAGGCTTTAATCGCCCTTAAGGCCGGATGCTCCATCATTTTTTCGCCCCACCCGGGGGCCAGAAATTCTATCTTGGAAACCGTTGCCATTATCCGATCGGTTTTAGATAGCCTCCATCTGCCAGCTGATTTAGTCACCTCCTTAACTAATCCCACCAAGGAGGGGACCGAAACCTTAATGCGCCACCCGCGCATGAACTTAATACTAGCCACCGGCGGTAACGCCATGGTCCACGCCGCTTATAGCTCAGGGACCCCGGCTATCGGGGTCGGGCCCGGTAATGGCCCGGCCTTTATCGAAAAGAGCGCCGATATACCGCTTGCCGTTAAAAGAATCATGGATTCTAAGACCTTTGATAATGGCACCATCTGCGCTTCCGAGCAGTCTATCGTAACTGAGACTTCCATCCGCAAGGAGGTTATGGAAGAGGTTATTCGTCAGGGCGGGTATTTTCTGCCGCCTGGCGATAGCGAGCGCGTTGAGCGCATACTCATGGGCCCCACCGGAACCATGAACGCTAAGTTAGTTGGAAAGCCGGCCAGTTTTATAGCCGAGTGCGCTTCCATTACCATACCCCAGGGGACTAGAGTCCTTTTAGGCCAAGAAACCAGGGTTGGAGAAAAATATCCCTATTCCAAAGAAAAACTCATGCCGGTTTTGGGCTTTTTTGTGGAAGACAATTGGGAGAAGGCCTGCCTTAAATGTATCGAGATATTGTCTCTCGAGGGCGCAGGTCACACCATGACCATCCACTCGCGCGATGAGCGCATCATCCGCGAGTTTGGCCTCAAAAAACCGGTCTCCCGTTTAATCGTCAACGCTCCAGCGGCCTTAGCCGCCATCGGGGCCGCTTCGGCCCTGGCCCCATCTTTGACCTTAGGCTGCGGGGCCATTGGCCACAACTCGACCTCTGATAACGTCGGGCCCTTAAATCTCATTAACATCCGACGGGTAGCTTACGGCACAAAAGAGCTCGAAGATCTTAAAGGCGAAATCCCCTCTTCTAGCTCGCCTCAAAGTAGCGTAGTAACAAATATCTCAGACGAAACTATTGATATGCTAGTTCAGACCATCATCAAACGCCTAGGTTTTAGTTTAGATTAATCAAGCCAAGGACAAATACCCCTTGGCTAACACCTTAGTCCCTAATTTTTTGGGACAATTTATAAGCTAACAACGCGCCCAAGCCAGCTATTAAGCGGCTCGGCCTACAGGAGGACAGTAAAATGGCATTAGCCAATCAGCAAGCTTTAGGCTTAATCGAAACCAAAGGACTGGTGGGGGCCATCGAGGCCGCCGACGCCATGGTCAAGGCCGCTAACGTCACCTTAATCGGTAAAGTCTTAGTGGGCGGCGGCTTAGTTACCGTCATGGTCCGTGGTGACGTCGGCGCCGTTAAAGCGGCCACTGACGCTGGCGCGGCGGCTGCCGGCCGGGTTGGGGAGCTTAAAAGCGTCCACGTTATCCCAAGGCCTCACCAAGAGGTGGAGTTTATCCTACCGACCTTGGAGGGTTCTGCTCCCAGCCCTTCTAAGAGCTAATAGATAGGCTCGGTTAAAATACATCTCATGGAAGAGCCTAAGACTACCCTAAGTCAACAATCCTTAAGGGAGATAGACGATCGCCGGGCCTTTCTAGATGCCTTAGTAGCTTGCGAGCACAAGATATCTCCCATTATGCCCGGCGACTTTATCCGGGTAGGTCTTGACTTGGGGACCTCTTCCATCGTCTTAGTCGTCTTATCTGAAGCCGCCTCTCCCTTGGCCTTGGCTAGAGAGACGGCTAATGTGGTCCGAGACGGGCTAGTCGTAGATTTTGCCAAAGCCCGCACTATCACTGAAAGACTTAGAAAGAGCGTTGAGAGTTCTCTTGGCGTTCGGTTAACCAGGGCGGCCATTGCCGTGCCGCCTAAGACCTCTCAAAGAGACGCGGCCACTCACCGCTACGTCTGCGAGGGGGCCGGCCTAGAAGTTGATAATATTTGGGAAGAGCCAGAGTCTGCCAATTTCTTTTTAAAGATATTATCTGGCGCCATCGCCGACATCGGCGGCGGGACAACCGGGGCGGCCGTCTTTAAGGACGGCCAAGTTGTAGCCTCTTTTGACGAGGCTACCGGCGGGCACCACCTGAGCCTAGTCTTAGCTGGTCACTTTAAGATTGCTTACGAGAAGGCCGAAAACTTTAAGTTAGATCCCAAAAACCGCTCGATCATTACCCCGGTCGTAGCCCCGGTCTTAAGTAAAATGGGTTCTATCTTAAGAGAAGGGCTTAAAGGTTACGATATCCCTAAGCTCTACTTAGTGGGCGGCTCGGCTGCCGCCCCTATGGCCGGACCCATCATCAGCCGGGAAACAAATCTCCCGGTTGAGGTCCTCTACCAACCAGAACTCATCACCCCTGTGGGCATTGCCTTAGGCTGCCCGGCTTATGCTTCTGACCGATTAGATCTAGATCTAACTTAGTTTTTTTTATCCTCGCGACAAAGGCTCTTTGGGGCCTCAAAGGAGGAAATTTCGTGATCTTTAATGAGGACCTAGTCCAAAAAATAACCGCCGAGATCCTAAGAAGGCTATCAATAAAGCCGTCTTCGGGAGACCAAAAAGAAGCGCTTGATAGCCCTAAGGCTAATACTTTCCCAACTAGCCCGGCTATCTCAGAGCCAAAAATACCCGCTGAGCTAAAACCCTTAATGGTCGTGGGAGCGCTTGACGCCCTCCCCCAAGAGACCACTAAGGCTCTTAGCGAAATTTATAGCTTTAACATTATTGGCACCTTCGATAACCAGCCCCACATCCCCGGCGCCCCGCTCCTTTTAACCTCCCTAGGCATCCAGCCATTAGTGAGGGTAGCCTATGGCGATGAGGGCTGCACCATCGAGGGCCGGGCCCTTCTAAGAGCCTTACTTGAAGGCCGCCGGGCGGTTATCTGGGATGAGGGCGTTAAGTGGCGTGCCTATAGAACCACCGCCCCGAGATCGCTTATCGCAGGGTACCTTACTTACGAAGCCGCTCTTAAAACCGCCGGAGTCAAAATAGTAAGCTACCATGGGCTCATCAAAGCCTTAAGCGATAATAATCAAAACGCCAAGGCCTATCCCCCGAGCCCGCCGCCCTGGTCCGGGGCCGGCCAAAAATCCTTAAGCTACCCTAAAATCGATACTTCTAGCCAGGGCCGGATTATAACTGAAGCTGCGGTTAAAACGATGATATCGGCTGCTTCTACTCCGGGCCTTTTTGAGATCGGTCCTAGGGATATCTTGACCCCGCTGGCTAAGGATTACCTGGCCAGCCTCAGGCTTAAAATCGTCAAAACCGATGAATAAACCCTTGGAATAATCCAAGGGCTCATCAAAACAATTACCCAGTGAATAACCCCTAGGATAACCAAAGGGCTAACCAAGAAGTCGCCCCCTGGAATCACCCAAGGAACCATTATGATCATCGGCAAAGTCTTAGGTAATGTCTGGGCCACCAAAAAAGATCCCAAACTAAGTGGCCGCAAACTCTTGGTCGTCAGAACTACTGGTAGTAACGGGGCTGAAACCATTGTGGCTGTCGATACCATCGGCGCCGGCATCGGCGAGGACGTCTTAGTGACCAAGGGCAGCGTAGCCAGAAACTCCCTTGGCGATCGCGATAGTCCTGTGGACGCCGTCATAGTCGGCATTATCGATACCCTTGAGGTCGACGATAAGCTCTTAGAGTAAAAAAAAAGCCAAATAAATTTTAGCCCCTTGGAGGAATCATGCCCATCGACAAAAAGGAATTGGAAGCCATAGTCCGGAAAGTTTTATCCGAGATGAATTTTGAGGCCCCTAAACCGAGCCAAGAGCCATCTTGGAAAAAGATCGATCAAAGCGGCGTCATGGCCATAAAGCTTCCAGAGGTTAAGCCCGAACCCTTTGACACTGGAAAGGCTGGCGATAAGGTTTTCCTCAAAGACGTCTCCCAATTATCCGAGAGCCCTCGCTTAGGTTTTGGCGTCATGGAAATGGATCAATCGGTCTTTCGCTGGACCTTAAATTACGATGAGGTCGACTACATTATCGATGGGACCTTGGAGATCTTAATCGATGGCCGCAAGGTTTCGGCTAAGGCCGGGGAGGTCATCTTTATCCCGGCTCACACCACCATTGAGTTTTCTTCTCCAGGTTTTACCAGATTTTTCTACGTAGTCTACCCGGCTAATTGGTACGAGCAATAATAAGTTCGGCTTATAAGCCTCTTTCCAACTCACGAGATTTCTTTATGTGGACTTCGTAAATGAAAGTTTTAACCGAAACCGAACTCAGGCGCATTTTACTAGATCGCACGGTCTCAGCCTGGACCGTACCCAAGGGAACTATTCCGACGCCAGCTGCCCTAGACTTTTTAAAAGAAAGGGGTATCAGGGTTCTCTATGAAGAACCTGGCTCCGGCGTCTTAGACGCCAAATTCCAGCCCCTACCTCCGGGATCCTTTATTGGTCCCAATGGGGAGACGCTCGACCGCAAACCCGAAGCCCTGACCCACTTATCTGGCCGCAGGTTGGTACCCAAAAACCACCCGGTCATCATTTGGCGCGGCAAACTCGATAGCTTATGCGCGGCCATTATCTACGCCCAAGTTCAGGGGGCTGAAGTAGGCCGAGAAGATTTTGTTAGCGATCTCGAAGAAATCTTAGAGTTCTGCCGGGCCCTTCTCCCAGCTGAACTGCGCTCCGAAGCTGTCCCGCCCTTTCTTTTAACCGGTCTTGACGCCAGGGCCGTGCGCGAGCGCAGTCACGATCCGATGAAGTTTTTTGGCGCTCCTCACATGAAGTCCACTTACAAGATGGGCCGCCTGCCGATACTTTTAAACCGGCTGCGCGCTTTGGTCCGGGAAACGGAACTGGCTGCGGCTACGGCCTTTTTAGACGCCGACGGCAACTGCTCGCGCGAGGATATCGTCATGGCTTTAAATAGGCTATCGAGCCTATTTTACGTCTTAATGTTTAAGTATCTCCCCAAAGGCTTCACCCCTGAGAGTTCTGGCATTTAGCTTTATGATATTTAATACCCCTAGCCAAACTTGCCTATTAGCAAGTTAAAAAACAAGGCCGCCTAAACCTTGACTGAAACCATCATAAGCGTGGGCATCGATCTGGGCACTACCACCACCCAGGTTATTTTTAGCCGCCTTACGGTTGAGAACATCGCCGGGGCGGCCTCGGTTCCGCGCATCCAAATAGTGGATAAAAAGATAATCCACCAAGGTCAAATCCGCTTCACCCCGTTATTGGACCGGACGATAATCGACGCCGAAGGCGTCTTGGCTATTGTCCAAAAAGAGTACGAAGCGGCAGGCTTTAAGCCGTCTGACGTCTCAGCCGGGGCCGTCATTATCACCGGGGATACGGCCAAAAAAGAAAATAGCGAAAAAGTTTTAAGCACTTTAAGCGGCCTAGCCGGCGATTTTGTCGTGGCCACCGCCGGAAGCGATTTAGAATCGGTTTTAGCCGGGCGCGGGGCCGGGACAGCTGAAATGAGCCGCCAAGAACCTGGCCGCCCTTTAGCTAACCTTGATATCGGAGGCGGAACTACTAACATCGGTATCTTTTTAGATGGACAGCCCGTTGATACCTCCTGCCTAGATATCGGTGGTCGCCAGATCATGGTCGACCCCATTAAGAAAACTATAACTCAGATTTCCCCCAAGGTGATTACTTTAGCCGCTTCCATGGGTCTTAAGATTAAAGAAGGCGATATTTTCGATATCATAATTTTAGAAAAAATTTGCGACCGGTTAGTTTCCATCATGGCCCAAGCCATCGGCTTGGTAGCCCAAGGTAGAGATGATAGAGATGGTAGAGATGGGAATGATTCCAGAAATGACAAAAGCCATCTCGAACTCTTTCTGACCAGTCACCCGCTCAAGAAAATCTGGCGCCTTTACGGGCTAACATTTTCAGGCGGGGTAGCCGACTTTATCTACGGCGATCTTGATACTTTAGATCCCTTTCGCTATGGCGACATCGGGCCGATTTTGGGTAAATCGGTCTTAAAATCGAGCGATTTTAATAGCCTAAAAATTTTAAAGCCCAAAGAAACCATAAGAGCTACCGTGGTCGGGGCCGGCTCCAACGCCTTAGAATTAAGCGGCTCAACTGTGACCATAAGTCACCCTGAGGTATTACCCTTAAAAAATCTGCCCATCGTAAAATTAACCGCAGATGATGAAGCCGATAACTACCGCTACTTTAGTTCGCGCTTAGCTTCAAAACTATCGTGGTACCGCGAGGCCTCAGGGCTAGGCTACCAGCCCCTGGCCGTGGCCTTTGCCGGCCTTAAAAACCCCTCTTACGAGCAGGTTCTTTTGATTCGCGATCGCCTCCTTGAGGGCTTAGACTTTTATCTTTCAAAAAACGATCTCTTAGTAGTTATCTTAGAAGAGGACATGGCCAAGAGCTTAGGGCAAACCTTAAGAGCGGCCCTGCCGCAAAAAGTTGTAATTTCTTTAGACTCAGTTAAGGTAGAAAGCGGCGACTACATAGACATTGGCCTACCTGTGGTTAGCGGCCGGGTGGTACCGGTTATCGTTAAGACGCTAGTCTTCGGTCGATGAGGGCTTGGAATAATTTATGGATAAAGACCAACTTATCAAAGCCGTAGCCGAAGCCGGAGTCGTCGGAGCTGGCGGGGCCGGGTTTCCGGCAGCCGTTAAGCTAAATTCTTCGCCCGAAGTTATTATCGTAAACGGTGCGGAATGTGAGCCTTTACTTAAGGTCGATCAGCAGTTGGCTTTAGAAAACGCTTCTGAACTGGCCAAGGCCTTAAATGTAATCGTAACGGCCCTAGGCGCCAAAGAGGGCGTCTTTGCCGTTAAAGAAAAATATACCCAAGCCGTTAAAGCCATTAAGTCAGAAATATCCCATCTAAAAAACTTACGGGTAAAGACTTTAGGTAACTACTACCCCATGGGCGATGAGCAGGTTCTGGTCTTTGAGGTCTTAGGCCGCATCGTCCCGGAAGGCGGGCTCCCTCTAGCCTGCGGGGCCTTAGTGATAAACGTCGAGAGCTTATTAAATATCTCGCGGGCCATACATTTAAAAGAACCGGTTATTGATAAATACCTTACCGTAACCGGATCTGTGGCCAAACCGGCCACCTTTAAGGTCCCGGTTGGCATTTCGATTTCTGAGGTCTTAGAGGCCGCAGGCGGCCCAACAACCAAAAGCCCGGTGGTCATTAATGGCGGCCCGATGATGGGTAAACTTGAAGAAGATCTAACCACCCCCATCACCAAAACAACTAAAGGGCTAATCGTTCTCGACCGCATGCACCCAAGATCTGAAGCCAAAAAAAGATCGCTAACTAGCATGCTAAAAATAGCCCGTACCGCCTGCTGCCACTGCATGTACTGTACGGATTTATGCCCGAGATATCTCTTAGGTCACCGCCTTTATCCGGACCGGGTTATGCGCCTGGCCTCTTACGGTCACACCGGGGATCCCCCCGACCAAGCCGGCCAAGTCTTTTTATGCTGCGAATGCGGCTTGTGCGAACAAGCTTGCGTCATGGGCCTTCAGCCTTGGCGCCTTAACCATGAGCTCAAGGGCCGCCTCGGACCAAAGGTAGCTAATGCCCTCGTTAAGCTCACCCCCGATGAGGTCAACCGTTTCCGGGAGCTCAGGCGCTACCCAATACCTAGGCTAGTTCAAAAATTAGGCTTAGCCCAATACGAAGACCTTAAGGCCCCCTTGACGGTTACAAGCTTTAGCCCCAAACGCGTGCGCCTTATGTTAAAGCAGCACTTAGGCGCGCCAGCCGTACCCATAGTTAAACCGGGCCAAAAGGTCAAACGCGGAGACAAAGTGGCTAGCCCTCCGGAAGGCGCCTTAGGGGCCCATGTCCACACTAGCTTGACCGGAAAAGTGGAGGAAGTTCAAACCACCTCCATTACCGTCATCGCCAAATAGCCAGGATACCAGGTTATGCGTACTGCCTTAGGATTAGTTGAATTTAAGACCGTGCCAGTGGCCGTTGAGGCCACCGATGAAATGCTCAAAGCTTCCGAGGTGGAGCTTTTACTGGCCTCACCCGTCTGCCCTGGAAAATTTGTAACCATCATCTCTGGCCAGGTCGCTAACGTCACCACTTCGGTTATGAAGGCTATTGACGCGGCTAAAATCTTCTTAGTTGAATCCCACGTCTTAACTAATGTTGAGCCCAGCGTCCTTCCAGCCATCAGCGGGACAACTCAGGTCGATAAACTCGAAGCCTTAGGCATCATCGAAACCTTTGCCGCCATAAGTTCTGTCCGGGCCGGCGACACTGTAGCCAAGGCCGCTAACGTAACCTTAATTGAGATCCGCCTTGCTCGCGGTCTAGGCGGCAAGGGCGAGGTCTTCTTTACCGGTCAATTAGGGCAGGTGGAGGCGGCCAGTCAAGCCGCCGAAGAGCGCTTAGGCCGCGATGGCGGCATAGTCAGTAGCGTGGTTATCGCTAGACCCCACCCGGCTCTGTGGTCAGTGTTGGCTTAAATTTCATTGTCTCGTACCAAAGCCCCAACGTACCAATGCCCTAAAGCCCCAAAACCAAACTTGACAAATGAACCGGAGAGTTTTAATTTATATTGCGATCAAAAAAAATCTAGTCTGATTTTTTTGCCCGAAAAAAGCCTTTCTTACATAGCCTAAATCCCCCCATTTATATGGGTTTTTTGGGCCCTCGCTAAACCTGCGTTACTCGCGCAGCGTCAGAATCAACCTCTGGCTCGGGGGCAATAATTTGCCTAAAGGAGTCAGAGTATGATTACCCTACCCGAAGATTTCTCCCGGCCTATCCTCTCAACAATCATTTCGATTAAAAGCCTTAAAGCCTTTTGTCAAAGCCGTAAAGTAGCGCCCCCCATTTTAGATCTATCTATGACCAAGGGGGCGCTATCATGAAAATCCTCCTCTTCGACTGCCACGATTCTTTTACTTTTAATTTAGCCCACTGTATCAAAACCTTGATTACAAATTCCGACCGCCTCGATATCGTAAGCTCCACCGCTCTCGATCTCGATAGCGTAGGTTTCTACGATCGGGTCATTCTCTCGCCCGGCCCCGGCATCCCCCAAGAAGCTGGTTTTCTAATGGATCTTATCGAGCGCTGGGCTCAAAAAATACCCTTTCTAGGCATCTGCCTAGGCCACCAGGCCCTGGCCTTAGCCTTTGGGGCTGAATTAATAAACCTTCCTAAAGTTTTCCACGGCGTTAAATCAGATCTTTTGCTAGTCAAAAGAACCTCTCTTTTTGAGGGGCTACCGGATAATTTTGAGGGCGGTCGCTACCACTCCTGGGAGGTCAGCCGCTGTGGGTTTCCAGAGGATCTACAGATCACCTGCGTAGATGATAGAGGCTCAATCATGGGGTTTAAACACCAAAAATATAATCTCCACGGTCTCCAGTTCCACCCGGAATCAATCCTCACCCCCATGGGACCAATGATTATGTCTAACTTTCTAAGATCTGGAGCCTATCAATGACTGCGGTTGAAAATGTCCAAGCTAACATGAATCGTTTGGGCGCCTTAGGGCAACCCTTTTTCTTTGCCTTTGATTTTGAGCTCTCCCAAGCCATCTTCTCCGACCGACCTTTAGAAGAGAAAGGCTTTCTATTTAGTTTTCCACTCGCCACCAACGCTCCTGACATCCCAAAACCTAAGAGCGGGGATATAGCCTATATCAAAGCCTTCCCGGAACCTATCGAGCAATACGCTAAAAAGTTTGAGATAGCTTACGCCGGCTTAGCTAGAGGGGATTCCTATCTTTTAAACTTAACCGTAGCTACCCCCATTGAATGCAACCTATCGACTTTGGAGATCTTCCAACTGGCCGATTCGCCTTTTCGCCTGTGGGTACCGGGCCGCTTTGTTTCCTTTTCCCCTGAGAGATTTGTCCGCATCCAGAACCGGAGGATCTCCACCTGTCCCATGAAGGGGACAATTGACGCTAAAATTCCTGAGGCCGAAAAGCGTATTTTAGATGACCATAAGGAGACTTGTGAGCACGCAACCATCGTCGATCTGCTCCGAAATGATCTAAGCTTAAATGCCGAAGAAGTTGCAGTCAAACGCTACCGCTACGTTGAAGCTGTGGTAACCAAAGAGCGGACCATCCTCCAGGTGAGCTCGGAAATCGAGGGTTTATTGCCTAACGGCTGGCAGTCAAAGGTTGGCGACATAATAGTCTCGATGCTTCCCTGCGGCTCGTGCTCGGGGGCCCCGAAAGAATCGACAGTTGGAATTATCCAAAGGGCCGAAGACGGCCCTAGGGGTTATTACACCGGGGTTTTTGGCTATTTTGACGGGCGAGATTTAGATTCAGCTGTAGCCATCCGGTTTATTGAGGAAACGCCAAACGGCCTAAGATTTCGAAGCGGCGGCGGGATCACTAATAACAGCAAGATGGCCGATGAGTATCAGGAGATGCTAGATAAAATCTATCTGCCCTTTGTTTAAACCAATAGCCCTAAAACCTACCTGAGGCTTTATATGACCGAGCAGTTGTTTCTTGAGTCCATCAAGGCCAAAGGCGGACTCCTCCATAACCTAGATCTCCACCAAGAGAGAGTGGATCGCGTTTTTAACCATTTTTTTGGTCAAAAGGCGGGCTTTAACTTAGCTTCACTTCTACCCAAACCCCCGGATCTTAACCTCTACAAGGTCCGCCTGGTTTATGGCCTTAAGCCCGTAGATATCCAAATCATCCCTTACGAGATCCCAAAAATAGACCGGGTTTTTTTAGTTAAAGCCGATGAAATCAATTACGATTTTAAATTTTTAGACCGCCAGCCTATCAACAACCTAAAAAAATTGGCCCAGGCAAATGAGGCCAATAAGGACAATAAGCCCATTGAAGTGATAATCATCCGAAACGGACTTCTGACCGACTCCTCTATAGCCAACTTGGTTTTGGAGAACCAAAGCGGTTTATTTACCCCGCAGACGCCGCTTTTAGCCGGGGTTAAAAGGGAGTATCTTTTGAGAAAAAAAATAATAGTACCGGCTAAAATATCGGTTGGTGACATAATGCTTTTCGGCAAAATAAGATTTATAAACGCTATGATCGATCTAACCGACGATGTTTTTATCAAGACCAAAGACC
Source organism: Deltaproteobacteria bacterium (assembly GCA_031279155.1). Taxonomy (GTDB): domain Bacteria; phylum Desulfobacterota; class Desulfarculia; order Adiutricales; family Adiutricaceae; genus JAISWF01. Next base: position 18,483 of record JAITJB010000035.1, read on the forward strand.
TAGACTTCGGTGCGTTTGGCCATAGCTAACAAGGCCAAGGTAAGGAGCACTTAAAAGGCCCGGCCTGAAATAATCAGGCCGGGCCCTTTCTTTTTCTTACCCTTGCCGTGAAGCCAACGCCCGCAACTAGGCCAAACGTTTTTTTTCCGCCTTCTTGGGCGGACATCTGGCCATAAAAAAACGCCCACTATTTTTAGCGAGCGCGCTATGACAATCATTCCACATGATGGCTTGTGGTAAGGCTTATTGCAATTCTGACAGGCTAAAATCCTACTTTGATTAAGTCAGAATTTTTTGATGGTGGCCATCATATCAATCGATAACAATAGCGGAGGGATAACAAGATCAAGCTAATAAGATCGGGATAGCAAGACCAGGCTAAAAAGCTTAGGCCAGGACTTCGGTTTCTTTCTATAATATTTACCTTGGTGCGCCATGAAGGACTCGAACCTTCAGCCTAATGATTAAGAGTCATTTGCTCTACCAATTGAGCTAATGGCGCTCTCCAGATTTTGGTAATGTACCGAAGCTAAGCGATGTTGTCAAGGCGAAAATCTAATCGATCTCCCCGGGGCCTTAAATCTCACTGTAGTTGCCGCATGTTAAGGCGGCTAGATTTGTTCATGCGGGCTGTAAAAGAGATCTAAAAAGCTAAGCATGCTTTGGTGTGGCTTGGCTTTTTTTAACTTAGCTTAGCTAGTTTTTCCTTGTCTGGCGCGCCC
>JAITJB010000089.1 GCA_031279155.1 Deltaproteobacteria bacterium
CGATCATCCCCAATTACCAGAAATAATAGGCGACTTAAATCGTCTAAACGTAAAAATTGGCTTATCATCGATGCGCCTTTCCGGGGTTACGGAAAATTTAGCCCAAAAGCTGGCCCAAAGCGGGCTGACCGGTTTGGCCGTGGCCCCCGAAGGCGGTAGCGAGCGCTTGAGAGCCATCATCAACAAAAATCTCAGCCAAGCTGAGATCTTAGCTTCGGCTAGACTCTTAGCCTCAGCCGGCTTAAGGCGCCTTAAGTTATACTTTATGATAGGGCTTCCGGGTGAAACTGAGGACGATATTGAAGATATTGCCAAATTAACTAAACTCATTTATGAACAAACAAGAATCAAAAAAAAAGGACCGCAGATAATCGTTTCCGCCGCCAATTTTACCCCCAAGCCCCACACCCCTTTGGAAGACGCCGGGCTCTTAACAGAAAGCTCGATGCGAAAGAGGGGAACTCTCTTGAATAAATACCTAAAATCAGTTGGGCCCATTGAACTAAATTTAGATTCTCCCAAGTGGACTATAATACAGGGTCTTTTAGCCCGAGGCGGCCCTGAGAGCGCAAATTTAGTCTGGGCTCTTTATCATAGCGAGGGTCGGGCTGGACCGGCCCTCAAGGAGTATGGCTACAGTCCAGATCATCCAATCCACAGCCCCGGCGAGCGGCCTAGGCCCTGGCGGGTGATAAATATTAGGGCCGGTAGCGATTATTTAGCTACTGAAAAAGAACTTTCCCAAAAAGCCCAATTGTCGCCGCCCTGCCCGCCACAGGGCGGCTGCGGTCGTTGCTTGGCTTGTAGTTCGTTGAGTTTAGATTAATGGTAAGTATAGAAAACAATAATAAAATAGAAGCCGGACGGTTTTTTTTAATAGGTTGGGAGGGTAATCACTTAGATGAACCCTTAGAACTAATAGAACATTTTAGGCCGGCGGGCTTGATTTTTTTTCGCCGAAACTATCCGGGAAGCCCAGAGGGTCTTGCCTTACAGCTTAAGGCTATTAAAAAAAGGGCGGCTGATTTAGGCTTAAAACCTTTTATTTTAGCGATAGATAACGAAGGCGGCGATGTCAAAAGGCTCCCGCCGCCCTTTATTGAGCTCCCGAAAGCTGCGTCAAAGTTAGAACCCAATGAAATTAAAAAGCTTTGCTATGATTCTGGCTTAGAACTTAGATCGATTGGTTTTAACTTAAATCTGGCCCCGGTCTTAGATGTCGATGTGGCCAACGGCATCATGAAAACCCGCTCTTTTGGGTTATCAGCTCAGGAGGTCATCTTAAGGGCCAGGGCCTTTATCGAGGGTTTTGAATCGAGCGGGATACTAACTTGCGGCAAGCATTTTCCGGGCTTAGGAGCGGCTACGCTCGACCCCCACAAGGAACTACCGACAGTTGATTTAGATTTAGAGGAACTTTTAAGAGTCCACCTAGAGCCCTTCCGGGCCTTAAGGGCCAATCTATCCATGGTCATGACGACTCACTCTCTATATCCGGCCTTGGATAGTAAAATGGCAACATTTTCTGAAAAAATAGTTAAAATATTAAGAAAAGATATAGGCTTTGATGGCCTAGCCCTGTCCGATGACATGGAGATGGGGGCCGTAACCGCCAATATCGGGCCAGGCGAGGCGGCCATAGCCGCCACCCTGGCCGGGCACGATCTTATTTTGGTCTGCCGATCGCGAGCCGTCATAGAAGCATCAGTTAAGGCCTTAGAAGAAAAAATACACACAGATAGATCTTTACATATAGCCTTAGCTAAAAGTCAGGCCCGATTGAAAAACCTGGTTTTTTGGCAGTAATTTAAGTAATATTTTCAAGAGGGGGATATTATGGAAGCTAACAAGCATCACGAACACACCTATCTATTTGAGCCAGGCTTGTGGACCATGGACGGGCTATATTTTGACGAGGCCGGCGGGAGGCACCATCAGACCGGCGAACTAGTAATCATACACTCCCCTGACATTTGGATAATTGATAGCCGGGTAAATATCAGCGGCCAAGATACCCGCGATTTTACTACCCGCTACCAGATCGAGCCTTTCACTAAAAAAGGCGTTAGCCACACGGAGTGGAAATCAGAGACAGGCGGGCCGGAGCCCATTTTCGGGTTGTTTGTCTTGGTGGAAGACTGCCTGATGATGCCCTGGCAGTCGCGCTCAGGCATCCATTGGGGTCAAGAGGTCATAGCCAGGGTTACGCCAGATGAATACTTAAGCCGGGGGTTTGCCTTTCTGCAAGATCAAAGGATTTCTTCCTGGGCGGTCAGACTGAGCCGCCAGGGAAACCAATGACATTTTTGGCTAAGTTTTCTACCAGGCGTTTTGAGGGTGTATTGAGCGCGTTAGATCGTTTTTGTCCCGGCATTAGAGGAGCATTAAGTGAGCGAGACCAAACCTAAATCTAAGGTCTTAAGCCGTTGGCTGGTGGCCTTTGTCCTGATACCGCCAACCTTGGTGGCCATAATTGTTCCCAATAAGTTACTGTTGCTATTTTGGCTGGCCATAATTGGAACCCTCGCCTGGTGGGAATTTGCCGTTAACCTCTTGGGCCAGGAGCGCAAGGGGCTTTTGGGCTTGAGCCTATTTTGTTACTACCTGATCTTAGCCGGCGCGGCTTTTTTTGGTCCCGACGGGCAGGCGGCAGGCTTGATGGTCGCCTTATCCTTAGGCGGGGTGTATTTGATGTACAACTTGGCTCCTGAGGGCGATCGGGTATCGATAAACTTAATCAGCCGTTACGGCTTGGGCCAATTGTACCTAAGTTTCTGCCTCTCATTTGCCATGCTCATTAAGCAGCTGGATCACGGGGCCAAGTGGCTCATTTTTGTCGTCTTAGTTACGGCTCTAGCCGACACCGGGGCCTTCTACGCCGGATCTAAGCTCAAAGGGCCCAAGCTTTTTCCTAAAGTTAGTCCCAATAAAACTATTAGCGGGCTCTTGGGCGGCTGCCTTCTGGCCGCCATTTCGGGCGGCTTATCGCGCAGCTATTTGCCGCTTGATTTTAATTGGACCCAACTGGCCGCGTTAGGTTGTTTTTTGGGTCTTTGGGGGACTTTGGGCGATCTTTTTGAGTCGTCTTTTAAAAGGGCCATGGGCCTTAAGGACACCTCAAACATCCTGCGGGCCCACGGCGGGGTTTGGGATCGCTTGGACTCTCTTTTATTTAATTTACCGCCAGTCTACTTTTTTATAAATTGGATGACCCTACCCTAAATATCCGGGACCAAAAATGTCTGGGACCAAAGATTTTCCCATGAAAATAGCCGTCTTAGGTTCGACCGGCTCCATAGGTTCTAGCGCTTTAAGCTTAGCTTACGCCTTTAAAGATAAGATAGAGGTCGTAGCTTTAAGCGGCCATAGTAAGCTCTCTGTATTAGCCGATCAGATAAGATGTTTTAAGCCCGGCTTAGTAGCCGTTCCCGGAGAAAATGCCAGGGAGTATCTTTTATCGAAACTAAACGGTAGCGGCGCTTCCCCGCAAATAGTCTTGGGGCCGGAAGGGCTGGTGGAGGCGGCAGTCTCAAGCGGGGCCGATACGGTCTTATCGGCTATCGTCGGGGCCGCCGGCTTAAGACCTACCTTTGCCGCCATAAAAAAGGGCCTAAAAGTTGCCTTAGCTAACAAAGAGAGCTTAGTCTTAGGCGGGGAACTTATCATGCCCTTAGCTGATGGTCTTTTAAGCCCGGTTGATAGCGAGCACTCGGCTATCTTTCAGGCTTTAGGGGGCAAGCTTAAAAATCCCGAGCTCAAAAAAATTATCCTAACCGCTTCCGGCGGGCCTTTTTACGGGCTGACCATAAAAGATCTCAAAGAAGTGACCGTTGAAAAGGCTTTAAAACATCCCACCTGGTCGATGGGGCCAAAAATCACCTGTGATAGCGCGACTTTAATGAACAAGGGCTTAGAAGTCATCGAAGCCCATCACCTCTTTGGTCTAAGCTATGATAAAATAGAGATCGTCGTTCATCCCGGCAGTCACATCCACTCACTTTGCGAGTTTATAGATGGAAGTATTTTAGCTCAGTTAGGGCCAACCGACATGCGCCTAGCTATCAGCTACGCCCTAAGTCACCCTCTGAGGTGGCCCTTACTAGATCTAAAAGATCGCCTGCCAGAAGTCGCCAAAGGACCGTATCAGCCGCGAGATTTTTCAGATTTTGAGCCCATAAGTTTATCTAAGAGCTTGGAATTTTATCCGCCCGATCGGATGACTTTTCCGGCTTTAGCCTTAGCCGAAGCCGCCGGGCAGGCCGGCGGCACGGCCCCGGCCATTTTAAATGGGGCTAACGAGGAGGCGGTGGCCGCCTTTTTGGCCGGCCTCATACCCTTCACCGGCATTTCGGCAACCGTTGCTCACGCTTTGGACGCTATCCCGACAGAACCTCTGACCAGCATTGACCAGGCCCTAGACGTAAACGATCAAGCCAGAGAACAGGCCAGTCAATACATAAGATCCCGCACCCCTTAAAGGTAAACCAGTGAATCTTTGGGCCGATGACATCAATGAGGTCATAAGAGACAGCATTGAACGCTATATTTTTACGCCGTGTCGTCGGATAGTCGGGCCAAGCCGAACTAAAAAGCCGGTCTTTGCTAGCTTTTTTTGTTTATTTATTCTTTTCTATTCATGTTGCCTGTATAAGATCGTTCAAATCATAGCTCTCCTGGTGACCATAGATAGTTTTAAGGATCTAAGGCACTGGGATAAGCTATCATTTTTCCGCCTAGATATTATCCCCCTAGTTATCGCCATCTGTTTTTTGATTTTAATTGCCAGTATGTCCCTCTATAAGTCTGTCCAGCTGTCCAAGGCCGAAGGCCATGAGCTCATTGAGGGTTTGGGCGGCAAAAGACTTGGGGTTAGGTATACTTACCAGGGAGTTTTTGGTAAACGCCAACAAGAGAGGCTCCAGGAGGCTTTAACGGCGGCGGCCAGCGATCTTAAGATTCCAAGGCCTAGGCTTTACGTTTTGCCTATGGAAAAATCAATAAATTCCATGAGCTGCGGCCTAAGCCCGGCCAAAAGCGCTATTTGCGTAACTTACGGGGTCCTGGCCCACTTAGGCGCCGAAGAGTTTTACGACCTTATGGCCTTTGAGGTCTTAAGGATCAAAAATGGCCGGACGGCCCTTCAGACCAGGCTGGTTGGCCGGCTCCATGGTTTTTTCTTTATTTCCATGTTGGGCCGGCAGATGACTTACGGCAAAGCTTGGCGGTGGACGCCCTGGCTTATGGAACTGGCCCTAAGATTTTTAGGTGGCATTGGTTTTTGGCTGGGACGCTGGTTTCAGGCCTGGTTTGCCTTTGGCGAAGCCTATGCAGCCGATTATGACGCCAGCGAATTTTTAGCCTCTCGCCAGACGGCTATCAATAGAGTCTTAAAAAAGGTCTTGGGCTGCGCTCACTTAGGCCGAATCAAATACAGCATTACGGCTAACTTAAGGCCGCTTTTTTTTGTCAGCCCCGAGTACCAAAGTTGGCTCAATTGTCACCCGCCGCTAAGGGAGCGCATAGAAGCCGATGACCCAAAGTGGCTGGGCAGTCGTGATGCCATCTTACCCATTGAAACCCGCTATATGGATGGTAAAGAAATCTAGTTTACTCTCTTTCCAATTGGGCCGCCGTTTTTTCCCAAATATCTTCCAAGCTCCCCTTTTCCTCCCTTAAGTTGGCCAGTTCTAAAGTTAGATCTCTAGCTTGAGAGCTATCGCGATAGATAGACGACTCGCTTAGGGCCATTTCAATTTTATGGCAGCGGTCGCTTATCTCAGTTAACCTTTTTTCCGTTTCTTCTAAAGTTTTTAATAAAGGCCGGCGCCTGGCGGCTTCGCGCTTTTTGGCTTCTTGAGCTTCTTTGCGGTCATTTAGCCGATCAAACTTTGTTTGAGAGGATTTGGCTTGATCGGGTTTAACTTGGGAGGTCTTAACTTGGGAGGTCTTATCTTGGGAGGTTTTGGCCTGTTCGTTCTTAGTTTGTTCGTTTTTAAGGGTGGGGTTTGGGCCGGCTTTAACAGATCCGGCCATCTCTATGGCCCCTGTTTTGGGGGTAGGGTTTTTCTGCCCGCTTAAGTCGCTCAGATCGCCTAGCCACAGGCGGCGGTAATCATCGAAGTTACCGGGGTAGACGGTAAGCTTACCCTCTTCGATGACGCCGACTTGCGAGCATAGGCGATTAATAAAGTGGCGATCGTGACTAATTATAACTAAAGTCCCGTCATACTCCTCCAAGGCGTCTTCCAGCATCTGCCGGCCCGGGATGTCTAGGTGGTTGGTGGGCTCATCCATGATCAAAAGGTTGGGGGCGGTCATCATGATCTTAGCTAAAACTAGCCGGGTTTTTTCGCCGCCCGAAAGAACGGAAACTTTTTTAAAGACGTCATCGCCAGAAAATAAAAATCCGCCTAAGATGTTTCTTAAGGCCCCGGGGGTACGGCTGCCGGAAACTGTAGAGAGCTCTTCGATTAAGTTATTGTCGGGCTTAAGAGTTTCCATTTGAAATTGAGAAAAATAGCCAAGGTCAACGTTTTGACCTATCTTACGAACGCCCGTTGAGGGGGCGGTGAGGCCAGCAATAAGCTTAACTAAGGTCGATTTACCCCGGCCGTTAGGGCCTAGAAGGGCCAAACGCTGGCCCCTTTGGAGGGTTAAGTTGAGATCGCGGTAGACAATGGTCGGCCCGTAGCTCTTAGATACGTGCTTAAGCTCGGCTACGACGTCTGGGCCGCGCCGACCTCGGGGAAGATTTAAACTAAAGGCCGGATCGGTTCCGTCATCGGGTTGGGGCAGGCGATCGAGCTTTTCTAAAGCCTTAACCCGGCTCTGGGCCCGCTTGGCCGTTGAGGCCCGAGCTTTGTTGCGCTCGATAAACTTTTCCATCTGCTTAATGCGGTCTTGCTGGTTGGCAAAGGCCGCAGATTCGGTAACTAGCCTTCTGGCCTTTTCAGCCAAATACTGCTCATAATTGCCAGGGTAGAGATCGGCCCGGGCGTTTCTGAGTTCAACTATCTTTTGGGCCACGTTGTTTAAAAAAACCCGGTCGTGGGAAACCAAAAGAAGAGCTGACTTTGAGGCCTTTAAATAGCCCTCAAGCCACATTAGGCTATCGAGATCTAGGTGGTTAGTGGGTTCATCTAAAATTAACAGATCCGGATCCGAGACCAAGAGCCTAGCTAAGACGGCCCTCATGACCCAACCGCCGGAAAACTCCGTTAAGGGCCTATTAAAATCATCTTCGGTAAAGCCTAAGCCCGAGAGGATCTTTTTGGCCTCAGCTTCCCGGGTCCAGCCGCCTAGGGCCTCAAAATCGTGGAGTAAAACGCTTTGCCGCTCAGTTAGATCGATTAACTCTTGCCCGCTTGGAGATTTACAGAGGGCTAAATCTATCTCTTTGAGCTCATCTTCAAGTTCCTTGAACCTAGGGTCGGTATCTAAAACAAGCTCTAAGAGCTTTTGGCCGAAGTGGGCCATGACGTCTTGGGGTAGATAGCCTAATTTTAAGTCTTTTTGGCGGGTTACCTGGCCAGCGTCGGGTTGCTCATCGCCAATAATAAGTCTAATGATAGTGGTCTTCCCGGCCCCATTGCGGCCAACCAGGCCGATGCGGTCCGAGGGCTCAATGGCTAAGGTCACAGAAGAGAGGACGTCTTGTCGGTCGTAAAATCTAGAGACATTGGAGAAACTAACCAGAGGCATGAAAACACCGCCACATAGGGAGAAGTAATATTATTATAGCACGAATTACCAGATCATTTAAGGATAGCCGAGAGGAGCTTCTCATGACAGGCCAATGACAGGCTAATGTCAGGCCAATGTCTGCCAAGAACATAAATTTTAGCGAAGCCTATATTTTGGGCTCCTACCTTAGATAGCAACTTAGATAGCGGGAGGCCAAAAGGCGAAAGGCCTCCAGATCGGTTTGGCTGGGCTGAGGGTAAGGGGCCATGAAGCTGGGATTTAAGACGCGCTCGGGGCGGTAGCGCTGGAGGAAAAGGGGGATGGGACCGGCGGCTAGGCGGGCAAGATCTGAGATAATATCGCGGTCAATAAAGGGGGCTAGGCAGGTTGTCCGAAATTCGGCGTTTCTACCGGAGCTGAGGACTAAGTCGATGGTTTGGCTAATTTTAGAGCTTATGAAGGGATCGTTTGTAAAATAGCTATAATTTTGGGGAAGGCATTTTAAATCTACGGCCAAATAGTCTACTAAACCCAAATGCCAAAGGTTTTCGATGACCTCAGGGTTACTGCCATTAGTATCGAGCTTTATGGGGTACCCCAAGGCCTTAATGGCGGCTAAAAAGTCCGGTAAATCCGGCTGGATGGTCGGTTCGCCGCCGCTTACGACCACGCCGTCTAAGAGGCCTCGCCTTTTGGCTAAAAAGGCTAAGGCCTCTTCTACTTGTGGCCAAGGGCCATGGTCAGGCTCCTTGGGGTCTAGCTCTATTTGAGCGTGGGCTTTTTGTACCCTTTTTTCCCTTTTATCTTTTGTATCTTTTGTTTTTCTTGCTTCTCTTGTTTCCTTTGGCTCCCTTGTATCACTTTGGTTACGCGGGAGCCGGACCAGATCGATATTGTGGCAAAAAGGACAGTGGAAATTACAGCCCCTGGTAAAAATCACCGCACTAAGTAAGCTGGGATAATCCAGGGTCGAGGTTTTAACGATACCGCCCAACAGCAACGAGTTCCTCCTGAGGCTTATCGAGGTCTTGTTCGGAGGTGACGTCTGGCCGCAGATGGGTGGTTAGCGGCATTTTTCCACTTTTGATAGCAAGCGTCCCATCAAAGGGTTTTTCGCTAGAAACCGGCTGGACCAGCTGAATGTCGGCTGGAGGCTGAGTGGCGTAGACTTTCCTTAGGGCAAATTCCGCTCGTTTACCGTCATTCCAGCGGCTGACCGGCCTTAAGTAGCCCACGACCCTTGAGTAGACGTCGGCCTCAGATCCGCAAGTCGGGCATTGGTGGTGTTCGCCTGGAAGATAGCCGTGATCGTGGCAGATGCTGAAGGTCGGAGTTAGGGTAAAATAGGGTAGTTTATACGATGAAGCGATCTTTCGGACTAAATTTTTAACTAAGTTTGGATCCGAGATCTCCTCGCCCACAAAGGCATGGATAACCGTGCCGCCGGTGTAGAGGCACTGGAGGGGATCTTGGAGCTCTAAGCACTCAAAGAGGTCGTCAGAGTGGTTGACTGGTAGGTGAGTTGAGTTAGTGTAGAAGGGCGTAAAATCTTGGCCGTTACCTTCAATGTTTTGACCATTGGCGAAGATTATGCCAGGGTGACGCTCAAGATCTAACCTAGCTAGGCGGTAGGAAGTCCCCTCAGCCGGCGTGGCCTCGAGGTTAAATAAATGACCGGTCTTCTTTTGGAGTTCGGTTAAGCGGCCCCTTAAGTGGTTTAAGATCTTAAGGCCAAAGGCCTGACCGCGCTCAGTTGAGATATCTTGGCCAAAGAGGTTTTGGCAGGCTTCGTTAGCCCCGACAATACCGATGGTGGAAAAATGGTTAGCCCAATATTTTCCGGTGTGCTCGCGCACGCTCCTTAAATAGAACATTGAATATGGGTAGAGTCCCCCTTCGGTAAAGCGCTCCAATTCCTTGCGCTTAATGTCCAAGCTCTCAGCCGCCAAATTAACCAAAGCGTCGAGGCGAGAGATAAAATCTTCCTCGCTCGTGGCTAGGTACCCTAAGCGGGGGAGGTTTAAGGTGACCACGCCAATGGAGCCTGTTAAGGGGTTTGCGCCAAAGAGGCCGCCGCCGCGCTTATGGAGCTCGCGGTTATCTAGCCTTAAGCGGCAGCACATCGAGCGGGCGTCATCGGGCGACATATCGCTATTTACGAAGTTAGAAAAATAGGGGATGCCGTAGCGGCCAGTCATACGCCAGATGCTCTTTAGCTCCGGGTTATCCCAATTAAAGTTTTTGTCGATATTATAGGTCGGGATGGGAAAGGTAAAGCACCGGCCCATGGTGTCGCCAGCCATCATGACTTCGGCGAAGGCCTGGTTGAGGATATTCATCTCAGCTTGGAAATCGCCATAGGTCTCAGGCATCTCTTGACCGCCGATGATGACCGGGGTATCGCGGTAGATAGAAGACGGGGAGAGATCTAAAGTAATATTGGTGAAGGGGGTCTGGAAACCCACCCTGGTGGCGATATTGATGTTAAAGATAAAACCCTGGAGGGCCTGGTAGACCTCACGGTAAGAAAGGCCGTCATAGCGAATAAAGGGGGCCAGTAAGGTATCGAAGCTTGAGACGGCTTGGGCCCCGGCGGCTTCGCCCTGGAGGGTGTAAAAAAAGTTTACCAACTGACCTAAGGCGGTCTGGAAGTGCTTGGGCGGGGCGCTACCGATGTTACCGGAAACGCTCTTAAATCCCACCTTAAGTAAATCCATCAGATCCCAACCCACGCAGTAGACCGAAAGTTGGTTTAAGTCGTGGACATGGAGATCGCCTGAGCGGTGAGCCTCGCGGATCTTAGAGGGGTAGATGCGGTTGAGCCAGTATTCGGAGGTGATGTCGGAGGATATAAA
>JAITJB010000212.1 GCA_031279155.1 Deltaproteobacteria bacterium
GGCGTTTTTTTTGGTGGGCGCCCTTTCTCCCACGTGAGAGTAGCCCAATAAACATTCTAGGAAACCATTTTGAGCCCTCGCCCAAATAGACAAAAGTCTGACAAGACTAATGAAAAAATCTAGTTAAATTAAGCATTTAAAATAAATACACTTTCATTCATCACTACATTCTTAAAGTATCCGCAGTCCATTTTTGGTGGGTTTTGGCGGCTGGCACAAAAAATGCTAAAGCCTTATATCAGGGCGTATTTTAGTAGGGCGACAGGGTGACAGCGATGAGATAGTTCCAAAGGGGACTAAATTGGTTGAAGAGTGAAAAGCGGTTTTAGTTTAGGCTTTGCTCATGTTAAAATAATAACTAAGGGTGGACCAGTCCATTTGGCAGGCCGAATAGCCCTTAAGTTTTCTAGCCTAAAAAGGCTTTAGACCAGGTGGTTTTGATTTCCGCCCTTTTGTCTCAAAAGCCTCCGTCCACTCTCAACACCATCCCCGGACTACGCTCTGGGCTAATGAGCAAAGGCCCTGAAAATGGCTTTGACCAGTGGTGATATAGCCGCCCGAGTCGACCTAATAGAACGGCTCAAAAGTGAAATGGGAAAGCTTGACGAACGCTTCGAGCATCAGCTAAAAGCTCTGGGCCTTACCGAAAAAGAACTAAAGAATTTAAATATCGCAAAATTATCCCCGGAACTTAAGAGGATCAAGAAACAAAACGAATTAGCCGCCCGAAAGGCCGGCGATGAGAGGCTTAGAGAGGCCAAGGCCAAATCCTCACAGGACAAGACAACGCCAATGCCGGCTACTACCCGCCGGGGCGCTATCAGCGCCTGATTTTATGTAAGGAGAACCTCCAATGTCTTTTACTCCTGTAAGCCAATACGGAACCGTATCCGCCAATGAGCTTTTGAGATCCAATGATGAGGTGGAATTTCGTACTGCTCAGTTAAAGATGTTCCACGCCCAGAACTTAAAGTCAAGAAGCATGGACTACCTTGACCAAATGAACAACACCCAAGATAAGCTCCAAAAGATGGATTGGTTCCTTAAGATCTTGCGGGAGACGTCCAGTAAGGCTGGCGGTAGTTTCGAGGCCCAGGACCAAACGGCCATGACGCCTCCGGTAGTGATAGCTTTTATGAATCAAAATAAGCTCCCGGCCAGCGATTCTTTAAGCGACAATATTGCTACCCTCTCCTATTTCCAGGAGAAAGTTTTCATGCAGAGTCAGTCGCTTGTGGACTCAGTCCAGCAGTACATCGGCGAGTACGATTTTTCCTTAACTAGCGCCGGTGATGACCTGGCTAAACTCAGATAGATATTTTTAACCTCACGCTTGTCGCCCTCCCTAAGACAGCTAAATATCAACGCTACTACCATCGCTAGTAGTAACGCTAGTAACGCCGCTAGTTGCAACGCTAATAGCCTCGCTAGCATTAAAGCCTCGCCCCGCCCCCCTAGGATAACCAAGTTTTAAAAGCTCGGTTGCCAACGCCCCCAATTTCCGAATCGTAAAATCACCTCGCTTACCAGGCCTTTATTGCGCTCAAGAAAGTTACGCCAAAAAGTCTTCGCTCCTTTGGCGGGTAAAGCCAAATGGGAAACCGCGCCTAAAGCCGCGCCCCAAGCCATGTGGGATGCTCCGCGTGAAACTGCCTGGAAAGCCAATAGGAAAGCCAAGCCCCAAGCCACGCTCGTAGATAGGCCTAGGCCATTTTGAATGAAAAGGCTTTAATCATAAAACTTTTTTTGCCCCAAATTTTTACATTCCTAGGCCTTGGAAGATTTTTTTCTAGAATTTTGGAGATCGTTATGGACAACAAAAAACTTAACATCTTGAGTAAATATGCCCAAGAAGAACCCGATAGAAACTCGGAAAGTGTTTGGGAAGATAACCTACCGCCGATGTTAACCGACAAAGAGATGGATATACGGGCGGGTCAACCAGGACCGCCGCCTGATCGCATTGTGCAATACGATCAGGTAATGCACATATTCGACACTTGGGATGGGAGGATTGCCCGTTTATTTGTCTTAATCCGAAAGTTTAAGAGCCAAGTTAAGAGGGATTTTTTGACCTTAAAACTAAAAGATCTTCGGGAGCATAGGACGCCAGAAATCTACGACCTTATGGAGAAACATTACCGGATCGATATTAATAGCCAAAATTTTAAGACTCCTACAAAAGAAGGCTTGATGCCAGCTTATCTGATCGGGGAGAGCAAGTTATCCGATAAAACGATCACCGATGAGGAGCTTTTAAAACTTTGGAAGAAAGCCAGTTTTAACGATCGCGTTCTAGGCTTTTGGCTACAGTGGGCCCAGGGCGTAATTAAGCAGCAGCTGAAAGGATAACCGGGCTATTAGATCGTAACCGCTTTCATAGTTATGGGAGGGTGGTCTCTAGGCAAAATCAAGATATTGGGCTTAAAAAGCCTAGCGTGCTATAATACCCATTGGCCAAAATTTCGTAAAATTTACCCGGCCAAAATCCAAAACAAACTGCGGTCTTTTGGAAGAATGAAAAAAATACTTATTATTAATGGCCCAAACCTAAACCTCCTCGGCCTAAGGGAGCCTGATCTCTACGGCCAGGCGACCCTTTCTGACATCAATAACCATCTTAAGGCCGTAGCCGAAACTTTAAGCCTTGGAGTTGATTTTTTCCAAACTAACTCTGAAGGCCAGATGGTTGAGGCCATCCAACGAGTGGGTCAAGAGTACGACGGGGCCATTTTAAACGCCGCCGCCTATACCCACACCTCTTTGGCCATCCGCGACGCTGTCTTAGCCATCAACCGACCGGTGGTCGAGGTCCATCTAACTAACCCTTCGGCTCGAGAAGATTTTAGGCGTAAGTCTTTCTTGGCCGGGGCCGCTGTCGGGGTCATCGCCGGTTTCGGGGCTCGATCTTATGAGCTAGCCCTTCGCTGGTTCGCGGGGCAATCGTGAGAATCCCGCCCCGCCGTTCCCGATCCCTAGCCCCGGAAGGGGCTCATTTGACCGCATCGGCCATTAGTCCGGCGCAGATCACACCCATAGCCCACTTAGAGAGCCTTAAATCTCTAACGCCAACTCCTACTGAGCCTATGCCCTCATCTAAGACCGAAGCTGGCCACATCGTCATACGCGGGGCCAGAGAACACAACCTCAAAAACATCAACGTTAACATCCCCCGAAACGCCCTGACCGTTATCACCGGTCTGTCGGGCTCGGGAAAATCTTCTCTAGCTTTTGACACCCTCTACGCCGAAGGCCAGAGGCGCTACGTGGAATCGCTCTCAGCCTACGCCAGACAGTTTTTAGGCCAGATGGATAAGCCTGACGTCGATCTCATCGAGGGCTTATCCCCGGCTATCAGTATTGAGCAGAAAACTGTCAACAAAAACCCCCGATCCACTGTCGGCACGGCCACCGAAATCCTCGACTATTTAAGGCTCCTTTACGCCCGCGTTGGCGTCCCCCATTGCCCAAAATGCGGTCGGCCCATCCAGGCCCAAACTCCCCAAGAGATAGTCGATCGCTTAAATAGCCTCCCGCCAGGAACTAGGCTAATGCTCTTAGCCCCGCTAGTTGATTCTCGAAAGGGCGAGCATCAAAAACTCTTTGACCGCTTAAGGCGCGACGCCTTCACCAAAGTTAGGGTCGGAGGCGAGATCTATGATCTGACCGAAGAAATAGTCTTAGATAAGCGAAAAAAGCACGATATCGAAGTCGTGCTCGATCGCATCATTATCAAGGACGGCGTCAAAAGGCGCCTGACCGAAGCCGTGGAATTAGGCCTCAGAACTAGCGGCGGCACCCTCATAGGGGCCGTAATGGGTACCGATGGGGCCATCTTAGAAGAACTCTTTTTTTCTCAGCGCTTCAGCTGCGATTACTGCGGGGTATCGATCCCAGAGCTTACCCCTCAACTTTTCTCCTTTAACGGCCCCCAGGGCGCTTGCCCTAACTGCGACGGCTTAGGGGCTAACATCTTCTTTGATCCCGATCTCATAATCCCCGATACCAGCCTCTCTCTTATGGAGGGCGCGGTGGCCGCCTGGTTCCGAAATGGAGGCGGCTACTACCAAAGTCAGCTCGAGAGCCTTTTTGCCCACTACAAGTGGGATTTGTCGGCCCCCTTCACCTCGCTACCCAAGGGGGCCTTAGACATCATCCTAAATGGCACAGGCTCCAAAGAGATCCCCTTTTACTTTGAAAGAGACGGCCATAAACACTACTTCAGCCGCCCCTTTGAAGGGGTCTTAAACAACCTTGACCGCCGCTATCACTCAACTGATTCCGATTCGATGAAAGAAGATCTCTCCGAGTTTATGAGCTATCAGATTTGCCCCGTCTGCCAGGGGGCCCGCCTTAGGCCGGAGGCCTTGGCCGTAACGGTAGCCGACTTAAACTTAGATCAAGTCTGCTCCCTTTCCATCACCAAATGCCTAGACTTTTTTATTAATATAGAGCTATCCGATCGCGATCTGAGCATTGCTAGAAGGATCATTAAAGAGATCCGCGAGCGCTTAGTTTTTCTAAACGACGTGGGCTTAGGCTACTTAAATTTAGGTCGCTCTTCTACTACCCTTTCCGGCGGCGAAACGCAGCGCATAAGACTAGCTACTCAAATAGGATCCAGACTTGTGGGCGTCATGTACGTCTTAGATGAGCCCTCCATCGGCCTCCATCAGCGCGACAATGAAAAGCTCATAGGTAGCCTCAAAAAGATGCGCGATTTAGGTAACACTGTTATCGTCGTTGAGCACGACGCTGAAACCATTTTAAGCGCGGATCACGTTTTAGACTTAGGCCCAGGGGCCGGAGAAAACGGCGGCCATGTGGTCTTTGAGGGGACGCCTAAGGCCTTGGCCTCAGACCCTCACTCGCTTACCGGAAACTATCTTTCCGGCCGTAAGCTCGTGGGCTTTTCGAGAGAGCGCCGGCTTGACGACCGAAAGCTAACCCTTACAGGAGCCACGGCCAATAACCTTAACAACCTGACCTTGGATTTTCCCTTAGGGGTTTTAACTTGCGTAACCGGGGTTTCGGGCTCGGGCAAATCGACTTTGGTTTTAGAGACTCTCTACAAAACCATGGCCAATAAGCTCCACCGCACTAGGCATCGGACCGGGGAATACGCCGATCTAACTGGACTTGAGCACGTCGATAAGGTTATCGATATCGATCAAAGTCCCATAGGCCGCACTCCGCGATCTAACCCGGCCACTTACATCGGCTTATTTACCACCATTCGCGATCTCTTCTCGCGCTTGCCTGAAGCCAGAGCCAGAGGGTATCTCCCTGGACGCTTTTCCTTTAACGTCCGGGGCGGACGCTGCGAAAAATGCCAAGGCGACGGCATCATTAAAATCGAGATGCACTTTCTGCCGGACGTCTACATCCGCTGCGAGGCCTGTCAGGGCCGGCGCTATAACCGCGACACCTTAGAAATCCAATATTCCGGCGCCTCCATTGCCGACGTGTTGGATATGACGGTATCTGAAGCCGTCAAGTTTTTTAAAAACATCCCGGCCTTAAGTGAAAAGCTTAACGTCATAAACGACGTAGGCTTAGGCTACGTCCGCTTAGGTCAAGCCGGCACCACCCTCTCTGGCGGCGAAGCCCAAAGAGTTAAGCTCTCTAAGGAACTGAGCCGCCGAAGTACGGGCCGCACGGTCTACTTTATGGATGAGCCCACCACCGGGCTCCACTTCGATGACATCAATAAACTTTTGGAGGTCCTCCAAAGGCTAGTTGACCAGGGTAACACCGTTATCGTCATCGAGCACAACTTAGACGTCATTAAGAGCGCCGATTATGTTATCGATCTAGGTCCCGAAGGCGGCGATGGCGGCGGAACTTTGGTAACGTATGGTACGCCCTGGCAGGTGGCTCAGACGCCAGGCTCCCACACCGGGCGCTTTCTTAAGGCGGCCTTTAACCGCGTGGGCTCATAATGGATATTGACTAAAAAGTTATGAGCTAAAAAATTAGAACTAAATTAGCTCCCCGCGTAAAGTTTAGAATTCAGCCAAAGGAAACTTTTTTGACTACCTCAAATTTCACTAACAAGGTCGGTCAAGTGGCCGGGCAAACGCCCGGGCCAATGCACGATCAAGCGCTCGGTCAAATGTCTGGGCCAATGCAAGATCAAGCAGTCGGTCAACTGTCCGTACAAATGCACGATCAAGTGGCCGGGCAAATGTCTGGGCAAATGCCCGTACAAATGCACGATCAAGCGGTCGGTCAAATGTCTGGTCAACTGCCCGTACAAATGCAAGATCAAACAGTCGATCAAACGCCCGGGCAATTGCACGATCAAGCGCTCGGGCAAACGCCCGGTCAAATGCCCGATAATATACCTAACGATGCTTCTATTGTTCAAGACCATCAGACGTTAGATTTTGATTGTGCTTTCGGCCCAAAGATCGCTAACTTTCTCTTTGAGGCCGCTTCTCTTAAGAGGACGCCTAGGACGGGCTATCAATTTTTAGGACGCGGCCATGAAAACGTAGCTGAGCACAGTTTTGGCGCAGTGGTCATGGCCTACGCCTTAGCTAAAATTGTAGGAAAAGTCGATCCTTTAAAACTATTGATCATGACCTTATTTCATGACTTAGGCGAAGCTCGCTGCGGCGATCTCAACTACGTAAACAAGCGCTACGTAACGGCCCACGAAGAAGAGGCCTTTAGCGACGCCATAAAAGATCTACCTTTCCAAGAAGAACTTTCTTCTATCCGCCAGGAGTGGTGTTTAGGTCAGAGCTTGGAAGCCCAATTGGGGGCCGACGCCGACCAGCTTGACATGATGCTGGAACTTAAAAGACTGGCTACCCACGGCTGGGCCCAGGCTGAGGAATGGCTTTTTTACGCCCAAAAAAGGCTAAAGACCGAGGCTGGAAGGCTATTAGCTCGCAGCCTTCTAAAAGCCGATCCAGATGGTTGGTGGTTCCACAAGCGCGATGAGCTTTGGGTTAACCCAACTAGGAAAGAAGATTGTGACTGATTTTTCAACCATCTTGCCCTTAAGGGCGGCTGAACCACAGCCGATTTTGGCCCGCTTCGGTCCTGACCGACAGCGGCTGGCCGTCTTTGTCATCATCGCCGCCTGGATCCATCTTTTAGCCTTTATGCTTTTTAGCTACTTAGGATTTGAGCCTTATGGAGAAATTTCCATTTTAGATGTGCCCACCGAGCGCTTTGTGGAGCTCGTCTTAGAGGTTAACGCCCCGCCAGAAGCTCCGGCACTTCCGGTAAATCCGGCGCTTCCGGAAGCTCAAGTAAGTCCTGTTGCCTCCGATGATTTAAGCCAAGAGGCCCAAGCACCGCCTAAACCCACCGAACAGGCTTTTCCGCCCATTCCACCAGGGGCCGGCCTCATTGATGGCGAAGAAATAGCAAGTAATGGCCGCCCACCATCTAGCGATGGGACAATTAACTTAGAAGAAACGGCTCCCACTTTTAAGTCCTATAACACAACTGTTCGTTCAGCTGTGGCCAGGCACTGGATACTGCCGCCAGCGGCCAGGAGCGATTTTAGGCCTGGCCGCTTCGTAGCCGTCATGACCTTAGATCGCAATGGTCAGGTGGTGGTTATCGTGGTCGAAGAGAGTTCGGGCATCTCTTCGCTCGATCACGCGGCCATGGAAGCCTTAAGGGGCGCCGCCCCCTATCCGCCCTTTCCCCCGGAACTAGCTCAATACGATCAGTTAAACTTCCGGCTCCATTTTGACTACCGGGCCGTCCACCGCCGCCCAGGTACTCCGCCTTCCGAACGCTAAAGCCGGACTATTGACCGTTAAGCGAAAAAAATGTTAGAATTTCTTATAAAAATTGTCCTTTTACTTATCCTGGCCAGAACACGTGACACTCTAATCAATTGGAACCAAGCAAGGCAACAAACAATAAAAATCGGTACCTTAAAAATTTATCAAATAACCGTTAAGCATTCTTGAATTCAATATTTTTTGCGCCCAAATTTTCGCTAAAGGAGCCCAATCTATCTATGAAAGCCAAACAGGAATTTAAAGTCCAGCCGAGGATCCCCGAACGGCTGGCTCCCCTCAAGCGCATGGCCTATAACATCATCTTCAGTTGGCACAGTGAGATCCGCGATATCTTCCAGCGAATCGATCCCAAGCTCTGGGCGGCCACCGGTAATAACCCGGTCATGCTCTTGGGCTTAGTCGATCAAAAGCGCTTAGATGAGCTTGAGCACGATACCGGCTTTACCTCTCAACTCGAAGAGGTGGCTCACCGCTTTGACATTTACATCAAAAATCCCCCCAGGGAGGCCGAAAATACCTGTGTGGCCTATTTCTCCGCCGAATTTGGTCTAACTAGTTGTCTGCCTATCTACTCCGGCGGCTTGGGCATTTTAGCTGGCGATCACCTTAAATCGGCTTCTGACGTAAACATTCCCTTAGTGGCCGTAGGTCTTTTGTACCAAGAGGGCTACTTTCAACAGTACCTAAATAACGACGGCTGGCAGATGGAGAGATATCCGGCCAACGCCTTCGATACCTTACCGTTAGTCCAAATCGTCGATAGCGCTGGCGCGCCCATTAAAGTTTCGGTTAGGTTTAAAGACCAGACGGCCGCAATTGCCGTCTGGAAGGCCCAGGTGGGCCGGATCCCATTGTACTTACTAGATACCGATCTCGACGAAAACCCTCCGGACATCAGAGCCACCACGGCCCAGCTCTACGGAGGCGATCGCGAGATGCGCATCCGCCAGGAAATCGTCTTAGGCATTGGCGGCGTAAGGGCTCTGAAGGCCATGGGCATTACCCCTACGGTCATCCACATGAACGAAGGCCACAGCGCCTTTTCGGCTTTAGAGCGCATCAACTTACTTCGCAAGGATAACGGCCTAAGCTTTGACGCAGCCCGTGAGGTCGTGCGCAGCTCGACCGTCTTTACCACCCATACCCCGGTCCCGGCTGGCAATGACACCTTTTCGCCAGATCTAGCCCGGGCCTATTTTGAGGACTATGCCAAAGAATTAGGTATTAGCTGGCCAGTACTTTTGGGTTATGGCCGGGTTAACCCCCGCGACGAAAGCGAGCCCTTCGGCGTAACCCCGCTGTCGCTGAGGCTATCGGCCCACGCCAATGGAGTAAGTAAGCTCCACGGATTGGTCAGCCGCAATATTTGGCAAAATATCTGGCCCCGGACCCCGGTCCAAGATACGCCCATCGATTCCGTCACCAACGGCGTCCACATCTCAACTTGGGCCTCCCGAGAAATCGCCCGCCTCTATACGCGTTATTTGGGCCAAGATTGGAAGGAAGATCCCGATCCCGAACACATCTGGGAGTTTATCAGCCAGATCCCTCTCTCCGAACTCTGGCGGGCCCACTGCCACTGCCGGGAGCGCTTGATCGCCTTCGCTAGAAGGCGTCAATTTAGTCAGCTAAAGAGCCAGGGCGCTACGGCCGATGTCGTCCACAAGGCCATGGAACTCTTTAGCCCTGACACTTTGACCATCGGATTTGCCAGGCGCTTTGCCACCTATAAGAGGGCCACCCTCTTATTTAGTGATCCCGATAGGCTCTCTAAAATCCTCAATAACCCTCAAAGGCCCATCCAGATCATCATCGCCGGTAAAGCCCATCCCCAAGATAATGAAGGTAAAGCCTTTATTAAGAGTATCATCCACTTTTCTCGCGAAGAGCGTTTCCACAATAGAATCATGTTTTTGGAAAACTACAATATCCACCTAGCCTCCCTTTTGACCGCCGGCTGCGACGTCTGGCTCAATAACCCCCGAAGGCCCCTAGAAGCCTGCGGCACCAGCGGCATGAAGGCCTTAGCCAACGGCGTTTTAAACCTCTCAGTTCTCGACGGCTGGTGGGATGAGGGCTACGATCCCAAATACGGTTGGGCCATTGGCAGCGGCGAGGTGGACTCCAACCAAGCTCTCCAAGACATGACCGAGAGCCAGGCTCTCTATAACCTCTTAGAGCACCAGGTGGCCCCCAACTTCTATACCCGGACCTCCGACGGCATCCCGGTCGTCTGGTGCGAGATGATGCGCAACAGCATTAAAGATCTAGTGCCCCGCTTCAGCTCCCACCGCATGGTCACCGATTACTACGAGAGGTTCTACCGCCAGTCCTCTGACCGCTATACTTATTTAAGTAACAATAACTTCCAGCCGGCCACCGAACAAGCGGCTTGGTGCAACAAGCTGATGACCAGCTGGAACGATATTAAGGTTATAGATCTCCAAAGCGACAGTAAAGGCACTAAAACCGTCGGCCAAGAGGTCAACGTCACGGCGACCATTAGCCTAGGGGCCCTAACCCCCGAAGACGTGTCGGTGGACATCTACTACGGCACCATGGACCACCAAGGCGACTTCACTGATCGGCAAACCCTCATGATGACCCCGGCCTCTGAGACCGGGCCCGGCACCTTTGGCTTTAGGGGCCTAATAAACTGCGATCGCCCGGGCCGCTTTGGCTACACCATTAGGGTTACGCCGAGCCGGGAGAAGCTTGGCAACCCCTTTGTCTTAGGCTTAGTCACCTGGGCTTAAAAAGAAGAAGAAAAAAAACGCCCGGGTAAACCCGGGCGTGTTGGTTTTACTTCTAGCCAAATAGATAGCTTAAAAATATTTTTTTTTAAAAAAAATAAACACC
>JAITJB010000243.1 GCA_031279155.1 Deltaproteobacteria bacterium
AATTGGCAACCCTCCCTGAAACCTCGCCTGCAACCCAATTGGCAACCCTCCCTGAAACCTCGCCTGCAACCCAATTGGCAACCCTCCCTGAAACCTCGCCTGCAACCCCATTGACATCCCTGCTTTCTACCTCTCCTGCAACCCCATTTGCTTCCCGGCTTGCTACCCTCCCTGAATCCCCACTTACTACACCAAACTGGCCAGATTGGCCAGACTGGTCACGCTGGCCAGGTTGACTCAAGCTAGCTTGAGGGGCTATTTTGGGGCGCAAAATCTCATCGGGTAAATCTGAGGGCACTATGAGATCGTTAGAAGCTAAGACCATAGCCCTCTCGATGACGTTTTCCAGCTCTCTAACATTACCTGGCCAGTGGTAGGCGTATAGAAGTCTTTTGGCCTCTGTATCCAAACGGGGCCGAACTGGACGGTCGCCCATAAATTTATCGATAAAGTGCTCAATTAAAATCGGCAGATCGTCTAGCCTATCTCGTAGCGGCGGCAGCTTTAAGTGAAAAACTTTGAGGCGGTAGAAGAGATCTTCGCGAAATCTTCCAGCGGCCATTTCCACATTGAGATCGCGGTTGGTGGCCGTAATAAGCCTTACGTCAACTTCAATAAGTTTTCCGCCACCGCCAACTCGTTCAATGGTCCGCTCTTGGATGGCCCTAAGGAGAGTTACCTGAACCGATTGGCCCATCTCGCCGACCTCGTCTAAAAAGAGCGTCCCGCCGTGGGCCAGCTCAAAGCGGCCCATCCTGGTGGATTGGGCTCCGGTAAAGGCGCCCTTTTCATAGCCGAAGAGCTCACTGACCAAGAGGCTTTCGGATAAGGCCGAACAGTTTACGGCCACAAAGGATCCCTGGGCCCTGGGGCTATTGTAGTGGATAGCCCGGGCCACCAGTTCTTTACCTGTGCCGCTCTCGCCGGTGATGAGCACCGTTGACTGAGAAGGGGCGACCTTCTCTAAGATCTGGTAGAGCTCAACCATGGGCTTGGATTTGCCAATGAGGTTACCGAAGCTGTGCCGTACGGCCAAGGCTTCCCGGAGCTCTTTATTTTGCCTACTTAAACTGAAGACCTCGAGAGCTTTTTTAACGCACCTTATGAGCTCATCGTTGTGGTAAGGCTTAGTTAAGTAATCAAAAGCTCCCTTTTGCATGGCTTCCACAGCCAATTTAACGTCAATATGGGCCGTGAGCATGACCACCGGGACTTCGGAACGCTCTTTTTTGACTTTGGTTAGAAGCTCTAAGCCGTCGCTCTCGGGCATGGTTATGTCGGTTAAAACCAAGCCAACGCGGGGATTTTCCAGGAAAAGCTCGAAGGCCTCCAAGCCGTTTTGAGCTTCTATAACCTCAAAACCCTCGTTGGCCAAAACTTGACCTAAAATCAGCCGATAATTGGGTTCGTCATCGACCACCAATATGGTCTCGGGCATGATCAAAAACTCCTAGACAAAAAACTCCTAACTTAAAAAACTCTTAAGACGAAGCCGCCTGTCCAGTGGGGCCATGCCCGGAATTATCACTTGAGTCAGGGTCATCGTTAGCTTTATGGTTCTCTTCCTTGGGGAGCTCTAAGGAGGGCGAGTCCATTAAGGTCATGGCTTTAAGCGGCAAGGTCACGGTCACCCTAAGACCATGGGCCTCGGGATGGCCATTTACGTTTACTAATTGTAGTTTGCCTCCGTGACTTTCGACCACGTTTCTAACCAAAACCAAGCCCAAGCCCGTTCCCTTGGCTTTGGTGGTCCTAAAGGGCTTAAACAGATCGCTGGCCGCCTCCGGCGATAAGCCGGGGCCAGTATCAATAATACTTATTATTAGATTACCTGTCGGCTCGCCTTCGGACTCCAAAGTGGTGGCTACGGTTAAAAGCCCGCCATCGGGCATGGCCTGAATGGCGTTAACTAAAAGGTTCATAAGGGCCCGGTGGATTAAGCCGGCGTCGGCTAAGACCGGACCGGGATCGGGCCTTAGATAAGTTAATAACTCCACGCCTGAGCGCGTCAAATTAGCTTCCAATAAAACTAGTATCTCTTCGATGATATCTTCGATAACCACCGGCGCAAACCTAGGCTCCTGAGGTCTGGCAAAATCGAGAAAATCAGTTAGGATGCCCCAGAGCCTCTCGGACTCATCGACAATGGCGCCGGCTAACCGGCTGTGGGCCTGATTTGATTTGAGGCTGGAAGCTAAAAAGTCGGCTGACGAGCGAATAATGCCCAAGGGGTTTCGGATCTCATGACTTACGGTAGCTACCATCTGGCCCAAGTTAGCTAGCCTTTCGGTTTGGTGGAGGCGCTCAGCTAAGGCGGCCTGCTCATTATTTTTCTGGTTGATAATGCTTTCGCCTCTGGCTACGACCATCCACAAAACTAAGCTTAAAAAAAGGCTGCTAAAGACAGCGATAGCTAGGGCCATGTACTGCATGGAGGCTAGGCGGGAGTATTCCACCGTCAAATCACGCGTGAGCTCTAAGACGCCTGAGGGTTTACCGGTATCGTAGTCTTCCATGGCCTGAAAGCAGCGGATGGCGAAGCGGCCCCTCGGGAAAAATCCCCCTAAGAGGTAGCCGCCCTCTTCTAAGACTATGACCGTCCTATCACGGAGCCTATCGCGATCGGTCCGGCGCCTTTGGTCTTCCAGGCTCGATAAGCTCCGGCGGAGGGCCTCCTGAAAGGAGCTCATGGGTTCAGCCAACTGACCTTTGGGCGTGGCCTCTCTGGTTATGGGCGAAAGCTCGTAGGACACCACCGGGACGGAGGAATCGGAGGAATAGACCATCATGCCGAACTTTTCGTCGTAGATGGCTACCCGGCTGATGTCAAAGCCGTGGATGGTGGTTTGGATGACGGCGTGGAGAAACTTATAGGTATCGACCTCGCTGAGCTTAGCCTGGCCCTTGACTACGTAGATGGGCTTAAGGAAGTTGTTGTACATCTGGTAGTTGAGGTTTTCCATGATAATGATGGTGTCGTCGACCACCCGATCGTAGATAAGCCTCTGGGCCCGGCTGCTCATAAGGGCCGCTAAAATGAGACAGGTCGAAAAAATCAAAATGACGGCAAAGGAGGAAAAATACTTAGCCAGCCTAAAGGGCTTTTTGGCGTTCTTAAGGCTAGAGTCAGTCTCCTTGGGGTCCGGTCCGGCCAGGGGCCGGGCCGGATTATGGGCAAGACTTTCGCTCACAAGATGATATACCGACTCTTATTGGAAAGGCCCTTGCGGTAGCGCTCAGACATATCGGAAAACCCGCTGCGGCCCATTAGGCCGTAGGTAAATTTTTTACCTAGCTCTACCCCTGGTTGGTCTAAGGGGTTTACCTCATATAAGGTCCCGGAAATAACCGTGGCCAGCATCAAGGTCTGAAGGAGGTAACCTAAAGTACCGGCCCCGACCTTGGGCATGGTCAGAGTCATGTTGGGGCGACCGTTTTCGGCTAGGGCTCTAGCCGTTCCCTGCCGCTCAAAATTTAAAAGTTCTCCTAAGCTATGACCGCCTAGATAGGAGAGTTCTTCATAGTCTTTAAAGACCTTGGGTATGGCCACCTCACCCCGAAACTTTTCAACACCCAAAAAACAGATGCTCTTATCCCTTGGCCCCTCCATGTACATCTGAAGCTGAGAGTGCTGGTCGGTTACGCCAACGGCTTTAACCGCCGTCTGGCCGGTTCCGGCCGGGGATCCGTCTAAATGGAGAGCTTTACCTAAGGACTCATTCCAGAGCTGCAAAAACCAATCGGCAACTTTCGAGAGGGCTTCGGCGTAGGGCATCATGACCAAAGTACCCTTGTTCTTTAGGGTAGTAAAGAGCCAATTTAAGCCGGCAAACATCAAGGCCTTGTTGGCCAAAACGGGTTTACTAAAGTCTTCCTGGGCCTTTTTGGCGCCAGCTAAAAGATCGTAGACGCTGACCCCGACCATGGCCAAGGGGGCCAAACCCACAGATGAAAAGACGGTAAAGCGTCCGCCCACCCCTGGTGGGACTTCCATGGATAGGTAGTCGTTGGCGTTGACTATTTTGCGCAAGACCCCATTTTGGGGATCGGTAGTTATCAAAAGGTGATCCTTAATCGAAGTCCGGCCCAAGGTCCTTTGAAGCTTGTCATGGATGACCATAAATTGGCTCATGGTCTCAGCTGTGGCCCCGCTTTTGGAGATGACGTTAAAAAAGGTCTTCGAGGGATCAATACCATCCAAAAGGGCGCCAAAACCTTCGGGGTCGATGTTATCGGCGATCAAAAGCCTGGGCCATTGGCGCTTATCGGCCTTAGAGGCGCTATGGTTAGTTGAGCGCAGAGCCGAATAAACGGCGTTAGCCCCCAAGGCGCTCCCGCCAATACCTAGCACCACCACGGCCTCGATCTTCTGACGATAATTGTCAGCCAGTTTTCGGCACATCTTGGGGATTAAGGTATTAGAGGGGAGTTCAGTAAACGGCAATAGCCCTTTAGTCCTTGCAGCCTCAAATTGTTTGTAAGCCGAAGTCAGGGCTTTTTTCATGGTGTTTAATTCGGCCTCAGTTAAACCTTCATCACCTATAGCCCCATGGGTCAGGTTGTTGTAATCAAGGGTCAATAGATCGGCTTGGGCGCCGTTTTTTTCACCCTCTGGCGTTGTGAGCGATTTGGTCGAACTTTTTTCTGCCATAGCTATCCTCGCCTATTGTATTTTATAGCCGGTATGACCCGGCTAATGGAGGCCGGCAGCGCCGGTGGGCCTTAAGAGAGTTAGGTTGACAACCGTCCCTACTCTCCTGTAGTATTAAACTTGAAACATTAAAAGGATTAAGTCAATAAAATCCTTGATAACTTTCAACAACACCTAAACCTGGTTAACTTATGATAGAAGAACTCCTCCAAGAAATAGCCAGGCGCATATTGGCCTTGGATGAGGAGACCCTCATCTCCCTAGTCCCCACCTACCGTAAGCGCATGGATAACTTTGAGCCCACGCGCGAGTGGGAAGAGTCGGTCATCATCTATTTTTTAATCAACGGCTATAGGGTCAAAAACGCTCAGTTTAACGAAAAAATTAAGCATTATATCGAAGAACTCAAGAAAAAAGACCCGAACGCCGACGATTGGGTGGCTATCCGCCCGGATTTAAGGCTAATTAAGTAAAGTGGCTTCCGGCTTGTTTTTAGCTTTTTTAGCTTGTTTTCAGCCTCTTTAAAGCTTCTTCTCAGCTTCTTTCCGGCTTCTTTTTAGCCTAATTTAAGCCTCTTTTTTCTCTACCACTCAATCCCCGCCTAAGGCAATCGATCCTCACAGACTAGCTGGCCATCAACACTTAAAACCCTAAATACCCCGTCATCGTAGAGGCCGTATGTAGCCGGATCGCCCAATTGAGGGTCGCCTAAGCTACCGGGATTCCATCTCCGGCCTCGAGGACCTCTTTCGGCCATGGCCACATGGGTGTGACCGCAAATAACGTCGATTTCTCGGCCATAACCGGCCACCCGGTCGACATCTCTCATCTGGTGGCCGTGGATTACCAAAAATGGCGCCGCACTCTTTAAAGGTAGCCAGGCGCTTTCAGCGGCGTACCAAGGGAGAGCCGCTAAGTCCGAAGTACTATCGCAGTTGCCCCTTACGGCCAAGACCGGTAGGCTTATTTCTGAAAGTATCTCAGCTGTCAATAATCCGTCGTACTCGCTAGAGTACGATCCGCAGCAGAGCAGATCGCCTAAAAGAACGACCAGATGGGCCTGACCCTCGGAACATAATTTTACTATTAGCCTAGCTGCGGCAATGGAGCCATGAATATCGGAGGCCAATAAAATCTTCAATTTAAGCCTCCTCTAATGGCCAGCTTGTCCACCCTGGCCAGGCTGACCTGGTTGGCCAGACTGGCCTGGTTGACCAGGTTGGCCAGGCTGACTAAGGGTAGCCGGAGCTTGATCTAAAACTAGGCGATAAAAACCGGCTGTGGCAACTAAAGGCCACAAGACGCCAAAAAAATAAACGGCCTTAGCTAAGGGCTGAACTAAGATAAAGGGTAAATTAGCGGCCACCAAAGATGAAACAACTAACCTTAAGGTCAAAGCTAAACAGACAAAAAAGACAAAGAAGCTCAAAATGATTTGATTTAAGTGCCTAGGATAGGCCTCAAGCGACTGGTAAATTTTTCCCAACCGGCTAGCCCATGGTCCCTTTTGGCCATCGGATAATTGAAAAAAACCAAAAAACTGGAGCAATATGGCCCGGCGCAGATGGGGCCAGATAAAGCGAATAAAGAGAACTAGGCCTAAAAAGATAAATAGTAAGGCGAAAGGTAAGTTGGCCTCAGAAGCGGCCTGGGAAGTGGCGCTGGGGCTACTCATACCCTGAATCAGAACCAAGATAATGCCGCCAAATGATAGGCAGATTAAAAAAAAGACGATGAGCACTAAGGAAACCAAAAACATGATGCTAACCGAAGTCCAGTAGCGACTGAAGGCAAATTTTAGGCTCCTAAAATTTGGTCCCTCGCCATCCCATATATCGAGAGCCACCCGGCTTATCGTGAGCCAGCTCCATGGGGCCAAAACCCTCGGTAATATTAGGGCCAAAAAAACCCGGGCCAGTTCTAGCCTACTTAAAGGCAAACTAGCTATGTCTTTGGCCACTTCCGGGTTATCGACCTGGGCCATCATAAAAATCTGGAGCGGCGCAATGTAGGGTTCAACTAAAAAAAGGGCCATCTGATCGAAGGCCTGACTGACCAGGCCCATGGTGACCACTACGGCCAAAAGCTGCTTTGGGCTTTCAAGCAATATGGGCCAAGCGTGCCAGAAGATCTCCCAATAGCCGACCGGATCTTTTTCAGGGGCTTTTATCTGAACCTTGGGGGCGTATTCCATCACAAATTCCTACCTTGACGCCTATAGCCCACAATTCTACTCGCCAGAATTAGCCAGGGCAAGGTAGTCATCGATTTCCTTTAAAGTCTGGCGATAGCCATTATAGAGGTCAATTAACGGTTGGTTGTCGCGGTAACTTTCAATAGTTAAAATCAAAACCGGTAACCTGGCGGCAAAGTTAAATATGGCTTTAAGTGATATTAAGGCTTTTTTCTCTTCTATTTGAAGGCCTTTTGGCGAGGTTTTCCGAATAACCGCCCTGAGATCCGGCACATAACCGGCCAAGGCCTTGGCGTCGCGAAAGCACATATCGTGAACGGTCTCGGGCTTGGGAAAGCTCTCGGGCGGGTTTAGCTGACTTAAGATTTCCGTCCAAAGCTCGCCATCGAGATTTTCCATTAACCCTTCTAAGCGGTCTTTTAGCTGAGCAAAACTAAGCATAAATTCTTCCTGTGAGTTGATAAATCTAAAATATACCGTAGCTACTTAACCTAAGCTACCTTAGGTAGCTCCCTAAGCTAGCGACTAACTAGCGATTAACTGGCCCCTAACTGGCCCCTAACTAGCCGCCTAAAGTATCTACCCCTAGGTGACCTAGGACTTAGCTTTGCCTAGGGCTCAGCCGCCAAAAAGCTACCTAGGTATTTTAGTCTATTTACAGCCAAACTCAAAATGACTAGAGAGAGCGGTAACGATTATAGCTTTAGTAAGTTAAGATGTTAGGGTGCATAAGGTTATCGCGGCCAGAAACAGCCCCTAAATCGGCTAAGCGATCGGATAATTCGCTCGTTAGCTCATCGAAGGACTCTAACCTCCAGCCCCAATTGCCCGTAGAGGTCCCGGGTAGGTTTAAGCGCCACTTAGATCCCCGATTTAAAATATCAGGGATACTAACTACGCTAAGAGCCCCGGTCGATAGATAGGCAAATCTTATTAACGCCCAGGCCGCCGTCTGAGCCGTAACTTCCATTCCGGCTATATCCGAAAGCCTCTTTTGACCATCGGCATCAAGCTCCTCTTCATACCAGCCCTTTGAAGTATTGTTATCGTGGGTGGCTGAAAAGACTAAATTATCAGGTTCAATCCTAAAGGGGGTATGAGACGATAGAGGCTGGTCAGAGCCAAAGCCAAATTGGAGCACTCTCATGCCCGGAAAATTAAAGCGGCGCCTTAAGGCTGTGACGTCCGGGGTGATAACGCCTAAATCTTCGGCGATTATGTTTAAGCTCTTATGGCTAGAAGCTGCCGATTCAAAGAGGGCCGGGCCAGGGCTAGGCTGCCAGGCGCCGGTGGCCGCTGTTTTTGAGCCCGGCTCAACTTCCCAATAGGCCAGAAAGGCCCGGAAATGATCTAGCCTAACCCAATCAAATAGCCCTAAGAGGTGAAAGATGCGGCTTTTCCACCAGCCAAAACCATCGGCTTGGTGACTGGCCCAATCAAAGACCGGGTTACCCCAAAGCTGCCCGGTTTCCGAATAGTAATCTGGCGGCACCCCGGCCATAAATGAGGTGGAGCCGTCATTATTTAACTTAAAAAGGCGCCTATTTGACCAGACGTCACTGGAATCGTGGTTGACGTAAAAGGCTATGTCGCCAATTAAGCCTAGGCCCCGGGCTTTGGCCTGATCTTTTAAGATCCCTAGCTGCTTAAAAAAAAGATACTGACCAAATTTTATGCGCAAAATAGCTTCAGATAACCGGCGGCCATGGTGGGCCAACTCGCGGTCGTCACGGTACTTAAGGCCATCTGGCCAATGGGACCAAGAGCTACCCCCAAAATCGGCCTTAACGGCCATAAAAAAGGCGTAATCATTGAGCCAGGCGGCGTTGTCATAGATAAACTTGGCAAAATCCTTGCGGTCCAAAATGCCGAAGCCCACCTTACTGTAGGCCGCGTCAATGAGCTTGGTTTTGACTTCCATGGCCTTAGGAAAATCCACCTGCCCGGTATTGGGGAGCCTTGCGTCGCGAGCCTGGTCTGGCGAAAGCCAGCCGTCTTTAACCATCAAATCCGGACTAACTAAAAGCTCAAAACCGGCAAAAGCCGAATAAGCCGAATACGGCGAGTTTCCTAAGCCCGGGGCCGTGGGGTTAACCGGTAGGACCTGCCAGAAATGGAAGCCTGAGCGCTTTAAGAAATCCAAAAAAGCGTGGGCGCAAGGCCCCAAATCGCCCACCCCATAAGGACTAGGAAGTGAGGTAATGTGCGTAAAAAGCGCGGCTGCCCGCCAGCCCTGATCAAAAAGTGACATGATCTCTCCGCCAAGTCAATGGGTTACGGGCCTTAGCCCAAATTAAATAAACCTACCAAAAGCCTCTTAAACGATTATAGTCGTTTAAGAGGCTTGATTAAAGCCTAAAAAAAACCGTAAATTGGCTAAGGCTTTGGAAGGGGCGCAGGGCTTTGGAAGCTGCCTTGGAAGCTACTTTGGAGGCTACTTTGAAGCTACTTTTGGAAGGACTTTCTGGATTGTGCTTTTGGAAGGGCCTTCTGCAATGAGCTTTTGGAAGGGCTTTCTGGAATGCGCTTGGGGAAGGATTTTGATAAAGACTTTGATAAACGCTTGGGGAAGAGAGGTCAGAGGAAGCAACTAGAAGAACAAGAAGAAACTAGAAAATTTTTATGCTATCAATGATTTTCAGCTGATTGATTTGACTGGCCTGAAAGCAAGCTGGCGCTCTGGCGAAACGATTTTTGAAATTCCTCCGAGAATTCTTCAAGTAACTCTTCTGTGATCGTTTGCCCGGCCAAGGCCGCCCTAAAACAATCTAACTGTTCTTCAAAAGTCTGGAAGCGATCGATAACCAGCCAGTTTTGGCTTCTTAACGAGCAGCGCCCGCCCTTAAGCCTTAAGCCGGCAAAAACCAATCTGCCGGCAGAAACCTTAAGTCCGGTCATCTTAGCTAGCCTCTCATAGTCGGCTAAGAGGCTCTGCTGCTTTTTGTTTAAGCCAAAAGAGGCTTGGGCGCCCTTGGCTTTTGGGCCTCTGGTTTTTGTTACCCTGGCCTTTGTGACACTACGAGCCGATTTAGCAGGCGAGATTTTGGCCGGCATAATATTACCCGCGCCAAGAGGCCGGGCCTCTTTCGTAGAGATCGCCGCCAGATAAATCGTTAATAACCACGGCTGGAAAATCCTCCACCATCAATAACATCAAGGCTTCCGGGCCCAACTCTGGCCAGGCTAAAACCCTAGCCTCCTTAACGCGGTGGCCGTAGAAAGCCCCGGCCCCGCCAAAGGCGGCAAAATACACAGCCTTGTGAGCCAAAAGAGCCTCTTTAACTTCCGCCGAGCGCCGGCCCTTACCCAAGAGCCCCTTAAGCCCCAACTCTAAAAGTGGCGCCGTTAAAGCGTCCATGCGGCCAGAGGTTGTCGGGCCAGCTGAACCTATGACCCTACCAGGCGGGGCTGGCGTGGGACCAACATAATAGACTATCTGACCCACGGGATCAAAGGGCAGACTTTGCCCCTTGTTGGCCATTTCTACCAAGCGCTTATGGGCCTGATCTCTAGCCGCCAAAAGAGGACCATCGAATAAGACCTCATCGCCGGCGCACAAATCCATGAGCGCGGTTTCGCTAAGTGGGGCCTTAAGCCTTAAGGGCGGACGAGCCATTTTACCAAAGCTAGAAGTGATTTAAGCACTATTTGCGGGCCTGATTCTTAGCCAGATAATAGGTGGCAAACTCCTTATCATGAACCATGATGTGATCTTTTAACCAGCCAATGACTGCGCTATTGATGGATAAAACGACAGTAAGTTTTCTATCGCCAGCCGTTTTATACTTATCGTAGAGTTCTTTAAAGGTCTTAGTAAAATCCACATGAAGCTTCTTGTGAGCTTCGGCCTTGGGGTAGTTGTTGATTTTTTGTAGATACTCCTCGTCGGCAAAATGTTTAGCCACGTAAGATTTTAAAAATTCCAACGTCTTCTCAATCCGATCGGCTTGACTGCGGTCTACCAAAATATCGACTTGCCTGAAGAGCTCTTTGTGCTGCTCATCGATTTTGGCCACACCGGTCTCTAAACTCTTTGTCCAAAGCATAACCAAATCCTTTCGAGAAATGTAGAGAACAAAATCAACAATCTCAAAATCACACCAAATTCTTGACAAATGAATTTTAGCCTAACGAACGCTCAAAACAAAGAAAATTTTTTAGTTCTTACTTTATCCTAACCAATAGCGGGCTATCTAATAGATCGGCTGGCGAGACGGCAGGTTCATCGAGATCTAAATTACCGGTAAACCTCTCGCTGATGATGGCCGTAACCGCGCTCGACTTTAGATCGTAGTCGCCTATTTTCTTAAGGGGAACAAGAACCAAGCCCAAACCGTTTTCAAAAATCTTCCAGACAAGTTCCGAGCAGTACATCCTCTCATCTGACCACTCAAAATACAGATCGTAAGTTAACTCATCGAATTGGTGAAAGGCCATGCTAAGATCGCCAAGGGCTTTTTCCGTTAGAATATTTTCAGCCTCTTTAAGGCGCATAACCACGTAGTTACTATCTCCACGCGCCAGCCATTGATCCAAGGGGGTTTCTGACATTTTTAACAGAGCCTCTAAAACAAAAAGGCCGCCCTCTTTTTCGATAACAACGCCGCAGTGAGTGTAAATTGAGCCGGTAGCCGCGATTAAGGCTTCGGTTTGTTTCGTATTGATGGCTTGGAAAACGATGTCGCCAGGCCGGATGGTACTGTCCTGAGCCCGCACACTAGCCGGCATAAAAAGAAGCATAAACAAAAAAATGCCAAAAAATATGTATAAATTTTGTTTAAAAGAAAGAAATAACCTTTTTCTTCCAGATAAATTTAATGTTAGATTCATACTTAAAACCTCCGAGCTGAATCGATTTTTTTCGTATCTCACAGCCAAAAATTGCTATATTTTATTATTATAGCTCACAGGAGCTAGGCTATCAACTTGGGCTACCAACCTGGCTTATCAACTTGGCCTTGCAACTTGGGCTACCAACCTGGCTTATCAACTTGGCCTAGCAACTTGACTATCAGCCTGGCCTAGCAACTTGACTACCAGCCTGGCCTATCAACCTAGCCGCCAAAAAACCAAAACGGCTAGAGGCTCTTTTGCCTCCATCCTTTTGACCGACAAAACCCTAGGATTTCATAAGCTTTGATTCCTTGAGTAAAGGGCGCTTTAAATTTCGTTATTTCTAATGCTAGAATGAACTTCACCTTAAACTTAGCTTTTCTAAGCTTTCCTAAGTTTTTCTTTTCTCCCCCACCTTTTTCGCAGCCAGAGGTTTAGATTGATAACCAAAAGGACAACACCCAAGCCCTCTAGCGGCCTTAGCCCGGCCCTCAAGCAGTATTTTCAAGCCAAAGAGACTTGCCCGGAGGCCATCTTGTTTTTTCAAATGGGCGAATTCTATGAGCTCTTCTTTAATGACGCCCTGAAAGTTGCGCCTCTCTTAGACTTAGTCATTACCAGCCGCCAAAAACTCGATGACAAACCCATTCCCCTCTGCGGGGTCCCGCTTTCGACCAGTGAGGGGTACATTAGTCGCCTGGTGGCCATGGGCTATAAGGTGGCTGTCTGCGACCAGGTGACCGTCCCTGGTCCAGGGGTTAGCTTAGCTCAGCGTGAAGTCCGGCGCATTGTAACCCCTGGAACGGTTATCTCAGCTGAAAGCGGATCGCCAGCTGTGCCTAGGTATCTAGCCGCCCTTACCTCAGAGAAAGGGAGCTACGCCTTGGCCGCCGCCGATATCTCCACCGGCGATGTCGTAATCGGGCAGTGGGACGAGCTCCCGGCCTTCTCGGCGGCTTTGGCCTCCTTAGAACCCAAGGAAATCATCTTGGAGTCGGACGCTATTAGCCTAGAGCATGATAGTCAAGCTTTTGATAGCCAGATGTCTGATAGCCAAGCCCCTGACAGTCAAGCCCCTGTTGGTCAGGCCCCTGATATTCAAGCTCCTGATATTCAAGCCCCTATTAGCCCTACTCCTGTTAGTCAGGCGCCTAAAAGCCAAAAGACAGATAGCCTGGCCGCTATCAAGATTTCTGGCGCCCTCATAACCAACCGTTCACCTTTAGAATTCGAGGCCCAAAACGCCCAAAATATCATTATCGATACTTATCAGAGTATCCCTTGCGGCCTCAGCGGTCGTAAGCTACCCATATCGGCCTTGGGGGCCTTACTATCCTACGTCCGCGAGCTCACCAGGGGGGCTACGTTAAACCATTTAGCTCCCCCAAGGGTGCTATCCGATCGGGCGGCCTTAGGTTTAGATGAAGCGGCAGTCAGAAATTTAGAGCTCATCAAAAATTCCTACGATGGATCAGAAAAAGCTTCCTTACTGGCCCAGATCGATCTGACCGTTACGGCCATGGGGGCTAGACTCCTTCGGGATTGGCTCTTAAGGCCGCTAGTTGACCGGTCAAAAATCGAGGCCCGCCACGGGGCGGTCGAGGTTTTAAGCTCGGACTTATTGACCTTAACCGAACTAAAATCTCTTTTATCTAAACTACCAGATCTCGAGCGATCGCTTGCCAGGTTAACTTTAGGTCGGGGGAGCCTACGCGATCTCTTAGCCGCCCGCCAGACCTTAGACGTCGCCCCGAAGATCAAAGATCTCTTGGCCTTAAGCCCCTCGGATGAGCTTAAAAAATTATCGAATGAAATTATCTTAGCTCCCGGCCTCCAAAACCGGCTCAAAACTATTTTAGCCGATGATCAGGGCAAAGATGGGCTGACTATTGCCTCAAACGTAAGCCCTCTCTTAGATTCCTTAAGAGATCTTGAAGCCGGGGGCCGCCGCGAGATAGCGGCCATGGAAGCCGCCCAACGCCAGCGCACGGGCATTAACAGCCTTAAAATTGGCTTTAACAAAGTTTTCGGGTATTATTTAGAGGTAACTAAAACCAACCTGGCCGCCGTCCCCAAGGATTGGATCCGCAAACAGACCATCAGCGGCGGCGAGAGGTTCATAACCTCCGATCTCAAACAATGGGAGGAAAAAATACTCTCAGCCGGTGAAAAGCGCGAGGCTCTGGAAACCCGAATCATTGAAAACCTAAAATACGTAACCGCCCAAAAGGCCCCGCTATTAAAAAACCTAGCCTCTGTCTTAGCCCAGATAGACGCCCTGGCCTCGTTGGCCAGCTGCGCCGAAAAGCGCGGTTGGGTTAAGCCCGCCCTCAGCTCAGACGACCTTATCGACATCAAGGGCGGTCGCCACCCGGTGGTCGAGTCGTATCTGCCAGCTGGCGAGACCTTTGTGGCTAACGACGTCACCTTAAGCCCCAAGGAGCGCTTATTGGTTATTACAGGCCCTAACATGGCCGGAAAATCTACAATCCTCAGGCAGACGGCCTTGATCGTCATTTTAAACCAGATGGGCTCATTTGTCCCGGCCTCTTCGGCCACTCTCTCCATCCGCGACCAAGTTTTCACCAGGGTGGGAGCAGCCGACGATCTGGCCCATGGCCGCTCGACCTTTATGGTGGAAATGAGCGAGACGGCCAGAATATTGGCCAAGGCCACGCCTAAAAGCTTAATAATCCTAGACGAAGTGGGCCGAGGGACCTCGACCTTTGACGGGCTAGCCATTGCCTGGGCCGTCTGCGAATACCTCCACGACTTAGGCGGCCGGGGCGTCCCGACCCTCTTTGCCACCCACTATCACGAATTGATAGAACTAGCTCGCCACAAGCCGCTGACCCGCAACTACAATGTTTCGGTCAAAAGATGGGGAGACTCCATTGTCTTTCTAAGAAAGCTGACTACAGGCGGCGTCAGCCGAAGTTACGGCATAGATGTCGCATCGTTGGCCGGCCTCCCCAACTCGGTCGTCAAAAGGGCTCGCGAGGTGCTCTCCGACATAGGTCGCCAGAGCCCGGGCTTAATTAGGCGCAAAGACCAACGGCTCAATCTATTTACCGTAGCCGGTTTAGGTCAAGATGGCCCAACGCTACTAGCTAGAGAGATAGCCGCCTTAAAGCCCGAAGAGATTTCCCCCCTTGAGGCCCTAAACATCCTCTCTGAGCTCAAAAGACGAGCCTCTGAGGTCTTAACTTGAACTTACGCCCTAAGCTTTGGCCATGTCGGCTGTTTATCTTTGCGTTTTTATTTTTGGCCCTATTTTTTGGGGCCCCTCCCCTCGTGCCCAAAGCCTCAGCCGACGGCGAGTTGGCTCGGGCCCGAAAGGCCCGCGAAGAATTTATGGCCAAGATCCAAAGCCACAAGCGGGGAGATTGGTTAGCCTTAGTCAAGCAGTTTGAGCAGGCCGCAGATGTTCAGCCCAAGCGCGAACACGCGGCCAAGGGCCGTTTTTTAGCCGCCGAACTCTTAATGCTCTCCTACGACCGCTTCGGTATAGACTCTGACGCCATCCGGGCCGGCGACTTAGCCCGAAGGGCCGTTAAAGGCTGCTCGCGCTGCCCAGACGCGGCTAGCGCCCAGATTATCATTGGCCGCTCTCTTATAGTTTCGAAAAAAACCGAAGAAGCCTACAGAGAATTAATGAAGGTCGGCTTAAACTACCGGGGCTCCCCGGAGGAAACCTTAGCCGCCGCCTTAATGGCTACGCTATCGGAGGGGGCAGGTAATATTGCCCCCAAGCCCAATACCGGGCCAACTAGCCAAGCTAGCCAAACCGCTCAAGCCGGCCAACCTAAACAAGCTGGCCAGACTCAAGCCAAACAAACTAACCAATCTAGCCAGCCTACTCAATCTAGCCAAACTAGTTCTGACAAGACCTCCCCACCTAAGGCGGCGCCAAAGGCTGCGCCCGCAACCAGGGCCGCCCCAAAAGCCCCGTCCCCGCGCTCTGACGGTTATAACCAGTTTTTTGGCCTCTACCTAGATGACAGAGGTAGTTATAGCGAGGTTACAGCTTATACCGAGCGGGTCGTGCCTTATCTCTATAATCTCTTGCCGCCGGCCAATGAGGGCGGGAAATTTCGGGTCTACGTGGACTTTAAAGACACCCGCTTAGCTCCACGGGCACCGATGAGCCTTTCTGATACTACTTCGCTAGTAAGTTTAGTTAAAGTTAACCAATTAAATGACGATACCGTAAGATTAGTAGTCGATCTGCCGGAAGCTCACCCCTACATACCGGTCTTCCTCGATAACCCGCCTAGATTAATACTTAGAGTAGCCTCTAAACCAGATCTCTTGCCGCCCTCTGAGCCCGACGCCCCGCCTACCCCTAGGCCAGTACCCGTACCCATCAAACCCGTTAAGGGTCCCTACAACTCCATGGCCCGGCAGTTGGGCTTAACTATCCGTAAGGTCGTAATAGATCCCGGTCACGGCGGCAAAGACGGGGGCGCGGCGGCTTTTGGCTATAAGGAAAAAGATATCGTCTTAAAGGTTGGCCTCGCGCTCGCCAAAAAAGTCGAGTCCCGCTTAGGCCTCAAAGTCGTCCTGACCCGCGATACTGATCGCTTCGTGACCTTAGATCGCCGGACCAAGATAGCCAGAGACGAAAAGGCTGATCTCTTTATCTCGCTCCACGTCAACGCCAACACCCTAGCTAAGGCTGAGGGGGTGGAAACGTACATCTTAAACTTTACCGATGACCCTTCGGCCATGGCCGTGGCCACCAGGGAAAATAGCTCCTCAGATAAATCCATGAACGAGATAAAAGATCTGGTCTCTAAAATCGCCCGTAACACTAAAGTAGCCGAGTCTAGGGTGTTAGCCAAGGCCATCCACTCAGGCATTTTAGCCTCGCTGACCAGTAAACATAAGGTCCGCGACTTAGGGGTCAAGGAAGCGGCCTTCGTTGTTTTAGCCGATGTTGAGGTGCCGGCCGTCTTAGTGGAGATGGGTTTCATCACCAACGAGGCCGAAGCTAAGCGCTTAAACGATCCGGCCTACCTTGAGCTTTTAACTGACGGTCTGTGTAACGGTCTGGCCGCCTACCTCGAAGGATTGCCCTGAAGCTCATAACAATTTCTTTGTTATATTACTTGTTTAGGCTTCAATGCCAGCAGTCTTCACTAACCATCTATTTTTTGATATACTAGGTCTAACTGGTGGTACTCGCCACCGTATACATATAGGCGAACCATGCAAGTGGTTTCGTTTCCACCTGTTAGTGGTCATGTTTCATCTATCTATAAGATTAACGCCCTGGTTTTGGCCTAACCAGGGCGTTATTTTCGTAAATTTATTTCTTTAAATTAAATTAGCTCAAGCCGCCAAAAAAAATGGCACCCTTTGGGTGCCATTTTTTTTGGCCAGCTGGGCCTAATTTTAGTCTAAATTTTAATCGAATACATCGGCCTCATCTTCGATGGAGAAGCTCTCTTTAACCGATCTTAGCTCATAATAAATAACCGAGAAACACACAAAGCTCAAGGCCGTGGGAATGGTATTTATTAATATGGTAACAATTTCAAGTATGGTTGAAATAATCCCGCCACTGGCAAAGAAGATAGAAAGAAGTGCCGTTACAAAGGATACTATAAAGAGAATTATGAAGACAATGATAAGAATGAAAAAAATAGTTACGCGGTTACCCTTCGTTAGTTGCATAGAACGCTTGATGCTCTCAAAAGCGCCGGCACGCTCAATCATACAGGCAGGAATTGAGACCACAACAGATAAGAAAAGCGTCAAGCCAAATAATACCAAGGCCACGCCTAAGATAGCTATGAGGAAGGTACTTTTGGCGGCTATGGCAATGCCGATTACTAAGCTACCTACAACGAAATAGAGTGTTAATAAAGCGATCAATATGAGGGAAATACAAAATAAACTACCTAGCCGACTCAAACCCTTTTGCAGGCATTCACTGAAATTACTTTCCTCGTTTCTGAGCACCTTAAAGACGCAGACTGCGATCGAACCCTGGAGGCACATATTGAGTAAGGCCGAAATAATGGCAAAACCCCCAAATACGCCGGCTAGGCCCGAAGAAATGGAACTGATGTCGCTCTGGGGAGCGGCGTTACCAGTAATCAACATGCCGATAATGATGGGGACGTTGCCCAGAAAAGAAAAACCATAGAGTTGGAGAAAACGATCTTTAAAGACGTTAAATGTTGCCGAGAGGACTTCCCCTATGGCAATTTTACCATCAGGATCGACACTAGTAGAGCTATCGTAACTCATTATTGCTCCTTAAAATGTCCCAGGATAATAGACCTAAAAGGCAAAAAAGGCCGCCTGGACCAGGTCAAAGGGCCATCCCCCAAAAGACCATGTCTAGATTTCCGTCCATTGATCATACTAAAATATAAAATATTTTCAAGAGTTAAATCGCCCCAAATCGCCGATTGCACGCCTGCTCGCCTGACCAAAATAATCTGGCCCCTATTGGTTCTTCCAGTGGAGAGCGACCAATGGCGACTTGGGTTTTAGGCCTAGCCCGCTATAGAGGCTTATGGCCGGGAGGTTCCAGGAGGCGGTTTCAGTCTTAAGGGAGGTTACGCCCTTTTCGATCAAAAGGCGAATGATCTCAAAGGCCAAAAGTCGGCCCAATCCCTCGCCCCTTCGGTCTTCGGTAATATGGAGGATGATTAAGTCCGCTGAACTTTGGTCTTGATCGGCTATGGCCATGCCCACTGGCCTCCCCTGACGCTCGTCCCACAAAAAGACGCTTGGGAAGCCCTTTTTTAGATCTCTTAAAAGAACCTCCCGCCAAAGTCGCGAGGAAAAGTCCTCAGCCAAATACGGCCCATGGCGGTGGTGGCCGTCGTAAAATAGCTCGCCTAGCTCGTCCAACCATTTTTCCAGACGGCCTACTTCGGGGGTTTTTAAGGCCAGACCAAAATGGTATAAAAAGGGAAAATCTGGCAGGATTTTAGCATCCAATGGCCCGACAAATCTCGAGATAATCTCAGCTATTTGAAAACCTTCATCCATAAATCCCATTATAATAGCCGGATCTTGCCAGGTTTTGATGGATAAAAAACCATTAGTTCCGACCAGCTTCTTGGCCTTAGTGGCGATAGTTCTGGCGCAGTGCCGGCGGTCGTTGGCCTCGGGCTCGACCAGCCAGGGACCGTATATCCTAAGCGAGCCCGCCCCCAAAATGGAGCTCTCCAAGGGCATAACTCCGACCACAGCCAGGCCCCTGGCCGGATGGGCCTCATCGACCCACAATACTGCCGCTTCGCCGGCAGCCACCTTTAAAGCCGTCTGTTTAATCTGTTCGGCCTCAAGCGGCTCAGACCATAGAGAGAAAGGCGGCGAAAGGCGCTGGGTTTCTCTGGCCAGTAAGGTCAGGGTCGCGGCTAGTACTCTAGCGGCCGCCTGAAGTCCTGTCTCGCTCATCGCCCCATTCCCCATCCCCCGTCTTGGCTTGACGGGAAAGTTTTTTAAATAATTCGTACTTATCGGTATTATGGTAGCAGTTTTGGCAGACCGGCGAGAGGGCGTGGCCAAAATCGCGGCCAACTAATTGCCGCTGTCTCTCCATCTTAGCTCCCAGCCAGGCTGAAGCTAGCGATATCTGCCCAAAGCGGCCTATGGTATGCTCTTCTAAGCCCTTTGAGTCTTGGCCGCAGAACTGAATTGAGCCGTCATATTTGATTTCCAGGGCCAAAAAAACATCGACGCAAGGGCCGCGCCTGAGATCACTTGACTGATTGTTTAAATAAGGCGAAACGCGACTTAAACTCGATACGAAGTTTAAGTTGGTCAGATCTATGGCCACCTTGTCCACGTATTGTAGCCATTGGTTGGTAAAGTCTTCGCCATCGGCTTTGGCCGCCTCATCGGCTAAGACGGAAGTTAAAACGCTTAAAAAGGGCCGGTTATTTTGGCGCCTCTCTGAGGCCATTATGATATTTTTCTTAAGTTTATCGTAATCTGAGCCCACGCGGTTGAAGGCGTACTGCTCAGGCGTTAAGCCTTGGAGGGAAAACTGGACCTCGTCGACTCCGGCCTCAATGAAGCGGTCCATCATAGCTTCGGTCAAAGCCAAGCCATTAGTGTATATCTTAAGTTTAAGATTGTGCTTTTTAGCTTTTTCGGCTAAAAGGTCAATTTTAGGGTGAATTAAAGGTTCGCCCCAACCCGTGAAGCGGACAGCCGCTCCCTGCCCGCTAGCTTGGGCAAATATCTCCTCAGCTAGGCTAAGATCCATGTAGCCAATGGGCCTTTGGGATAGCTGCCTTGAGCAAAACAAGCAGTTGAGCTGGCAGGCGTTGGTCGGTTCGATATTTAGCCAAAATGGGAACTTAGCCGGGGGATCGTAATCTCTGAGCCAGCCATCCGAGGAGTATATATAATGAAATGGGTCGCTTTGGGGCCCATGGCGGTATGTTAGCAATCTAAATATCCCTCTTATTGTTAGTAACCAGTTTTAAAGTTATCATCGACCAGTCTTCCAGCTTGGCTTTGGCCCAAAAAGGGAGCCCAAAAGGCGCCCCAAAAATAAGCCAAAAAATATGCCAAAATTATCTAGCCCCATTTTGCCCAGGGCAGTTTACCCAAGACTTTATACCTATGCATTATACAACGACCGTTCAAGATCTAATTTTCTCAGGGCCTTTTAAGTAAGTGGCTAAAATTTAAGTTGTTTTGATTCAGCCATGGTCATATTGTAAAATAGCTCTTAAAATGATCAAGAGCATGCTGTGTAAAATTTTAAATTCTAAACCACAAACCCCGGAGCCCCTAATGAAAAGTCTGGCCCAAATTATCTTTGGCGTCTTTTTAATATCTTTAGCCAGCCAGGCTAGAGCCGTGCCCTTCGAGAAGACCGGAGCTCCGCCTGAACTCGCCCCCTACGTCCCCTGGGTCTTGTACGGCAGCGAAAAACAGCTTTGTCCGGCATCTAACGAGGGATTTCGGGGCTGCGTTTTGCCTTTAAGCCTCAAAATTGAGGTCAGCCAAACAGAAGGCTCCTTTGAGGCCACATACGAGATCCGATCTGAGGGGCCAGTTGCCATACCCGGTCAGAGCGGGCGCTGGCCAATTCAAGTCGCCGCCACTAACTCTAACGGCGAAACCAAGCCCTTAGCCGTCTTAAACCAAGGCGGCCCGGTCGTCTGGCTAACCGTTGGCCGGCACACCATTACCGGCGCCTTTAAGTGGGATAGCCCGCCCGAAACCTTGACCTTACCCTTGGGCCCGGTGATAAACGTTACCATCGAGGGTCGGGAGTTTGGTTTTCCGGCCATTGACGAGGATTTTAGCCGGGGGACGGCTAGGCTCTGGCTGGTCGATCGCCTTAAAGCCTCCCAGCCCCAAGCCTCCGAGACTGTTTCTGAAGATAGGTTTTTAAGGGTCAAGCTCGACCGCTTGGTAGTTGACTCCCAACCCATGAGCGTTAAAACCCGCATAAGACTATCCGTTGGCGGTAACGCCCGCGAAGAGGTTATTGGCGGCCTTCTGCCTAACGGCTTAACTCCCGTAAGGCTTGATAGTACGCTTCCAGCCAGGTTAACTGGCGAGGGCTTAAGGGTCCAGGTGGTGGCCGGGGTCCACGATATCTTTATCGACGCCATCCAAAAAGACCGTAGCGATACTTTAGGTCCTGTCAGCCCTCTCTACGGCCCGGAGAGCTGGGCCTTTGCGGCTCAGCCCCACTTAAGACAGGTTGAGGTTTCAGGCGCCC
>JAITJB010000306.1 GCA_031279155.1 Deltaproteobacteria bacterium
CTTAGGCCTAACCGATTACCTCCACTCAGGCGAGATCAAAGAGCCCACCGACACCTCGCCGGCCATGGCCACCTTTGCCAACATCATCCCGCCCACCAAGCATAGTCCGCCGGTCGCCACCGACGCCCAGTTGTGGAACTTACTGTCTCATTTACACGTAAACCTCATGCCCAATTTATCGGCCGACGCCCTTAAAGAGATTCTCACCCTCCACGCTCTACCCAACGATACCGATATCGCCCGCAAATTATCAAACAGCCGGCGCATCAGTGCGATAGAGTCAACTAGCTCGAAAATGGAGACGACCTTTATCCGAGGTCTACCCATAAGTGGATCTAAAATAGAACTGACCGTGGATTCAGGCGGCTTTGCCTCCAGAGGCGATCTGCGCTTATTTGGCGACGTAATCGAGCAATTATTCGGGATGTACCATCACATCAACGCCTACTGTAAACTGACCATCATCGAGAAAAATACGCGCGAGGTAATGTCGTGGCCGCCCCGTTTGGGCCTCAAACGCCTCCTATAATCGCCGAACTTTTCGACCAGCCTGAGAACTTCTCCTACTTCCAGGCCTTAAGACTACTCTACCTGGCCAACCGAGACCATTTCCATAGCCTGACCGACATGATCTACCGCGGGCTAGAGGTCATCTCAGATACCTCCCTAGGTTTTCCGGCCTCCGATCTCACCGGCTTAGAGCTCGTCCGGTCCGACCGCCATTGGGCGGCCCAAACTTCGGAATTTGAGCCAGAATCATTTAGCTTAGACGATATTGGTCCGGAGAGCCATTTTCCCGAAGAAGTCTCCGACCAAAACTTTCCCATCTACAGGCTGACCGTAACCTTCATGGGCCTTTGTGGGGCCGCCTCCCCGCTGCCGCCCTTCTACGCCCAGGAGGTTTTAGAGGACGTCTTAAACGAGGAATTTGACTGCCAGAGACTTTTTGATCTCATTAGCTTTCCTAGTTACCGCAACCACGCCGAGGCCTATTTCCACAGCCGCCTACCCTTTAGGGTCATCGAAGAAAACGATGGCAGCTGCCTAAACATGCTTTTTTCCCTGATGGGTTTAGGTAACCAGGCCATCTTATCAGAGTTAGACGACGCCAATTCTTTCTTAGCCTTCATGGGGCTCTTTATCACCCAAAGCCGATCGGCTGGCGCCCTTTTAACTTACGTCTCTAAGATATTAGAACTGCCAGAAGCTGACTTAGAGCAGTGCGTGTTAAGATGGGTTGAAATCCCCATCGATCAAAGGTGCTCTTTAGGCTCTAGCCCCCGCCAATACCGCTCTTTGGGCGCAGGGGCCCTTTTGGGCCGCCGGGCCAAGGACCGCTCAGGCATGTTTAGGCTGACCTTTTCGCTATCTGATTGGTGGAGCTTTAATAGAATTATTCCCGGCGGTCATGCGCGGGCCAAATTGGAAAAAGCTATTGATAGATTTCTGACCTCGCCCTTAGTTTACGATCTTAAGCTTATCTTAGCCCCTGGCGTGGCCGTCCCGGCCCGCCTTGGCTGCGGCCACCGGTTAGGTCGATCGTGCTTTCTTTCGCC
Organism: Deltaproteobacteria bacterium; assembly: GCA_031279155.1. Classification (GTDB taxonomy): domain Bacteria; phylum Desulfobacterota; class Desulfarculia; order Adiutricales; family Adiutricaceae; genus JAISWF01. Next base: position 1,557 of record JAITJB010000306.1, read on the forward strand.
GGCCCTCGACCAGGAGATTACCCTTTACAGCCATGCATCCGGGCGAAGATCCCCATAAAGAGGACGATATGTCTTACCAAAGACCCATATATTGGCAACAAGGAACTTTTTTAGAGCCTCAGCACTTTCAGATCCAAGACGTCCAGTCTTGCGAGCGGGCGGCCTTCTTAACCTCAGCCTTCCACGCCTACCCTTGGGGCTTCTACGATTTAGAAATCGACCACGAGGCCTTATCTAACTTCGTATTTCAAATCCTAAGACTCGATTTATGGCTCCCCGACGGTCGGCGCCTGGCGCTACCGGGAAACGTCCAAATAGCTCCTAGATCCTTTGCCAAATCCTGGACCAACACCGATGAGCCGTTATGGGTAGCCTTAGCTGTACCCATATTTTCTAAAACATCACCGAACGTTAACGATAGCCCCCTAGATGAGACCTTATCCCCCTTTGGCCGGCGCCTGTTTAACGCCCAAAGTGAGCCGGAGATGCTGCCAGATCTCTTAGGTAACGGCCCTGAGGCTCGGGTGGACATGCTCTACTATAACGCTTATCTCCTATTTGGCGATGAAGCCTCCCAGCCCATGGAAGCGGTAACCGTCACTTCCTTAGCCAGGCTCACTCGAGACGGGGAGAAGGTCTTAGTTAAAAGCGACTTCGCCCCTCCGGCCATCAGGCTTTTTACTGATAATCCCTTAAGGCAATTGGTCGTAGACGTTCTCGAAATCCTTAAGGCCAAGGGCCGGCAGTTAGAAGAATACAAACTTACCCCGGCCAGAAGTAAGCTTGAGAGTAACGGCGCCGGCGGCATAGCCTTAGTTACGGTCTTAATAATCGTCTGCCGCTACATAGCACGCCTCCATTATTTGTTAGTCCCAAAAGCTCTCCACCCTTACACGGCTTTTTCGGTTTTAAGAGAACTGGCCGCCGAGCTTACGGTCTTTGCCCCGGGACTTTCGGCCTTAGGCGAATCCTTATCCGGGACCGGCCAAGGCCTTAGCCCCTATGATCATACCAACCCCTACCCGGCCTTTGAGGAAACCAAGATCATGATCGCTAGATTACTAGATTCTGTTTCCTTGGGCCCAGAAATGATTTTAATTTTTAAGCGCGAGACTACTTATTTTTCGGTCGATCTGCCCTCTAAGCTGACCGGCGATTATATCTGCTGGCTATCGATTCGATCTGGCGCCCCACGCGAAAGCTTGGCTGATTCCCTCACCAACTACGGCAAACTAGCCGCCCCGAGCCGGGTTGAACAGCTCATCGCCTTTAACCTTCCAGGTATCGCTCTAACCCCTTTAGCCGTCCCGCCCTTTGGTCTACCTAGGAGCCCGGATATCACCTACTTCTCCCTCCGGCAAACCGACCCCATGTGGTCGGAAGCCCTAAAGTCGCGTAGGCTCACTCTTTTCTGGGACAAAGCCCCGGAAGGCACCATCGTCTCTTTAGCCGGAAACCATACTTAATAATGTGTTATAATAATTAAGTTATGACTAGCCCGCGAACAAACATCGTAAGGCCCATTTTGTGGTTATGTCTGCCATTATATTTAATGGCCCTGGCCTCTTGCGGCTCAAAACCTAGCGCCGCCCTGATCCCGACCATCGGCCCGCCGGTTAAAAATCTCGCGGATCTTCAATATCTCTTCCAGCCCGGGGCCATTGAGATCGGCTTGGTAGCCGCCACAAACCTTAATACCACCGGGAGCGTCCCGGCGGCCCTAACAATTTGCCTCTATCAGCTATCTGACACTAAGTGGTTTAAAGCCAATACCAACAGCCCCCAAGGGCTCAGGCAGCTTTTAGACTGCCAAGGCTCTGAGGCCGGTCAGACCCCGCAGCCCGAAGTGATCTTAGCCGCCAGATATCTGATCCAACCAGGGGAAACCCGCGATCTCTCTTTGGACCGCTTGGGCGGCACTAAATTTTTAGGCGTAGTCGGGGGATTTAGCTCTCTGCCGTCGGCCAATGCCACGGGTTTACTGGTTATTCCTGTTCATGAAAATAAAAAACTAATATTTTCAAATACCTTTGAGTTGGAAAATCTTGCGGCCTGGCTTTTGTTATATAACCAATCTCTGGTCTTCTTTCCCAAGAGCCAAAACGATCTTAAGGTTTCGGCCAGCCATTTTTCTCAAATTGAGCCGCCCCCCACGCCGCCCGACTGCCAACCGCAATCTAATAAGGCCAAAACCAATAAAGGGCTTAAACCCCCGTCTCAGGCAGCCAATCAGGCCATCTGCGCTAGTTCCCCGCCTTCTACTAACCCGGCAGATATTAATCCGCCGGCCAATATTGTTTCTAACCCGGCCACCATTAATCCGCCTGCCAATATTACCTCTAACCCGGCCAACATTAATCCGCCGGCTAACGCTTTTTCAAACCCGGCAGACCTAAAGGCCGCTCCCAACGCCGTTAAGCCAGAGATGGCCCCGGCGGCTCCAGATCCCTTATGCGTTCCCTGCATAAAGCCTAGCGGGACTATGAGCTCTGAGCCGTCCCAATCAGGTCGACCTTAGCGATCGAGGGTAATTGATGCATTTTACCGAGCGCTTCTTTAAGATCTTCCATTTTACGCTTCTAACCGCCTATGACACCGGGCCAGACCGCTTAGCCTGGCCTGAGGCGGCCAAAAAGCTCGAAGATCTACTTGCCCAAGAAGAGGCCTTATCGCTACCGCCGGGTTTTTCTTTAGCCAACCATATGGAGTCCCTCCAACCCGTGATGTTGTGGATCGACGAGAGATTTTTGACCTCTAACCGGCCAGACGCCTCTCAATGGTACGCTCATAGCTTACAGCAGCGGTATTTTGACACAAATTTAGGCGGGGCCATTTTTTTCCAGCGCTTAGAAGAACTCTTAGTCCTTAGGTACCAGTCCTTAGAAATAACCCCGGTCCCGCCGCCGACCTTGGGCGCTCAAAGGTTTGAGGCCCTGTGGATC